>JAKASY010000293.1 GCA_021817625.1 Bacillota bacterium
CGCTCGGTGAGCTCGGCCTCCTCCTGCCGCGCCCGCCCGAGCGCCCTGCGCGCCTCGCTCAGGGCGCGGATGGCCGCATTCACGCCGGGCTTGTGCCCGCCCGGCTTCCACCAGCCCTCGGCCTCCTGCGAAAGGGCGCGCTCGACCGCCCAGAGGTTGCCCGCGCCAACGGCGCCGGCGCTGAAAAGCGCGCCCGCGACCTGGGGCGCGTCGAGCGCCTCGACCTCCTCGAGCTCGCGCAGGCCCAGGGCGAACACGCTGCGGTAGAGGGCCCAGGTCGTGCCCCCGAGCAGGCGCTCCGAGAGCGTCGCCTCGCCCGCCCCCGCCCCGGCCTCGGGCCCGCTCACGGCCAGGGCGCCCCGGCGCGCGCGCGGCGTCACGCGCCGGCCGACCCGCCACAGCGCGCCCGCGCCGTCCTCGAGCACCGCCGTCACCGCCGCCGCGCCCGACTCGGGCGCCACGAGCTCCTGGGCGAACAGGAGCCAGCGCAGGGCCGAGAGCAGCGTCGACTTGCCGGCCTCGTTCGGCCCGTACAGGAGCGTGAGGCCCGGGCCAACCTCTTCCAGCGCCAGCGCCCGAAGGCTGCCGAACGCCTCCACCTCGAGACGCCGCAGGATCATCGCTCCGCCTCGCCTCCCAGGGCGCGCCCCAGGCGCTCGGCCGCGGCCCCGAGCCAGGCCGCTAGGTCGCTGTCGTCGGCGAGCGGCGGGAGGAAGCGCAGGCCCGGCTGGTCGAACAGGGGCCCGAGCCGCGCCCGCGCCTCGCGCCGCAGGGCCACGCCCTCGTCGCCGTCGGCGGCGGCGCGCTCGGCCAGGTCAAGGATGTCGGCCTGGAGGGTGCCGGGCGCCGGCGCCTCGAACGGGCGCTCCGTGCGGTCGACCAGGCCTTCCGGCCAGACGAGGGCGTCGGCCATGTCGGCCTCGGCGCGCTCCTGGAGGTGGGCCAGGAGGTCGCGCCGGCGGCCATGGTCGGCCAGGACGTCGCGCACCTCCCCGGCCGCCTCGCCGCCCAAGATCAGGCGGACCACACGCGCCCGGTCGCCGCTGGCCGCCCTGAGCGCGGCGAGGCGCTCGACGAGCAGGTCGGTGAGCTCCCCGCCGCCGCTCGCCTCGGCCACGTCGACGCTCTCGAGGTCGAACACCACCTCGCACAGGGGCACAAACGCGAACTCGTGCACGACGCCGTCCTCGACGTCGACAAGGTACGCGCCGCGCTCGCCCGTCTCGCGCATCGAGCGGCCCTGGGGATTGCCGGGATAGACGACGGCCGGCCGCTCCGGGTGGAGGGTCTGGCGCGTGTGGACGTGGCCGAGGGCCCAGTAGTCGTGGCCTGAGCCCAAAAGGTCCTCGAGACGCGCCGGCGCGTAGTCGGAGTCGCTCGTCACGCCGCCGCGCACGTTGGCGTGCAGGAGGGCGACCGAGGCGGGCGCGTCGTCGGTGCGTCTGAGGCGCAGGGCGTAGTTGTCGTGCACCTCGCGCGTGGGGTAGGAGATGCCGTCCACGTGGCCCACCCGCCGGCCCTCGACGACGATGTCGCGCCCCGCCGGGCGGCCGGGCGGGAAGACACAGACGCCGGGCGCCTCGAGCGACAGGGCCCAGCCGTCGGCCGGATCATGGTTGCCCAGGACCATGAGGCTCTCGATGCCGTCGCGCGCCAGCGCCGTGAGCGCGTCGCGCAGCCGCACCTGGGCGCGCACGCTGCGGTCGGCGCTGTCGAACGTGTCGCCGGCCAGGAGGACGCACTGCGCCCCGGCCGCGCGGGCGCGCTCTACCAGGCGGTCGAGGGTGCGGAACGTGGCGTCGCGCAGGCGCTCGGCCACCGCTGGCGAGAGCTGACCGAGACCGACGAACGGACTGTCCAGATGCAGGTCCGCCGCATGCAGAAAGCGCAAGGAACCGCCCCCCGTACCCCTTCGGCCCTGCCCGTCCGGTTCGCGGCCGCGCGACGCGTACCCTTTTCACCACAGGGGAACGCTCCGCCGGGGCGAATTCCACCGTTGGCGGTCGAGTCGCGAGCTGCGGAGGCGAGAGCCGTGGCGCTTGTGTGGTTCCTGGTGGCGCTTGTCGCCCTTCTGGGCGAGCTGTTCACGATGTCGTTCTACGCCGTGTACGAGGCGGTGGCGGCGGCCCTGGTGGGCCTCTTGGCCCTCATCTGGCCGAACTTCATCGTCCAGGTGGTGGCGTTCGCGGTTTTCTCCGCCGTACTCCTGGGCGTGGTGCGGCCGGTCACGATCGAGCTCCTGTTCCGCGTTCGGCCGCAGCCGACCGTGCAGTTTCCCGACATCACCGGCAAGGAGGCGACGGTGCGCGAGCGGGTGACCGACCGCGGCGGCCTGGTCGAGGTGGGAAGCGGCGAGTTCTGGAGTGCGCGGGCCTACCCGCCGGGCGAGGTGTTCGAGCCCGGCACGCAGGTCGTCGTGGCGTACCGGGAGGGTATCCGCCTGTTCGTGCAGGCGGCGCGCAACGGGCCGCCCGCGCCCTAGGCGCGGCCCGGCTCGACGGAGTGAAGAGAGGAAGCGGTGACCGTGGCCCTAGGCACGATCGTGATTGTTGTCCTGATCATCCTCGTCCTGTACACCCTGGCGCGCTCGGTGCGCGTCATCCCCCAGAGCCGCGTCGGCGTCATCCAGCGCCTGGGCAACTACCTGCGCGCGGCGCCCAGCGGCCTGACGCTGCTCGTGCCGTTCGTCGACGTCATGCTGCCGCTCGTCGACCTGCGCGAGCAGGTCGTGCCGTTCGATCCGCAGAGCGTGATCACGGCAGACAACGTGGCCATGCAGGTGGCCACCGTCGTCTACTTCCAGACCCTCGACCCCAAGAACGCCATGTACCAGGTGGCCAACTACCTCATGGCGCTCGAGCAGCTGAGCCAGACGACGCTGCGCAACGTGTTCGGCGCCCTCACGCTCGACCAGGCGCTCACCTCGCGCGACGAGATCAACGCCCGCATGCGCGCCGTCCTCGACGAGGTGACCGAGCGCTGGGGCATCCGCGTGAACCGCGTGGAGATCAAGGACATCATTCCGCCCAAGGACATCCAGCAGGCCATGGAGCGCCAGATGCAGGCCGAGCGCACCAAGCGCGCCGTCATCCTCACGGCGGAAGGCGAGAAGCAGTCCGCGATCCTCACCGCCGAGGGCCAGAAGCAGTCGATGATCCTGGCCGCCGAGGGCCAGAAGCAGTCCGCCATCCTGCGCGCCGAGGGCGACGGCCAGGCCGTCGTCACGCTCCAGACCGCCCAGGGCCAGGCCAACCGGGCGCTGTGGCAGGCGCTGCACGAGGCGAACACCGACGAGTCGGTGCTGCGCTACCTGTACCTTCAGATGCTGCCGCAGCTCGCGGCCGGGCCTGGAAACAGCGTGTTCGTCGTGCCCTCCGACATGTCCGCCATCGGCGGCTTCGCGGCGATCGCGGGCAGCGCCTTCCAGGCTGGTCAGGGGGCTGGCTCGCCGATCGTCCTGTCGCCGTCGACAGGCCCGGCCGCACCGCCGCCGCCCGCCATGCCGCCGATCATGCCGTCGGGCAGCTGAGGCGCAGGAGCGAGCCGCGCGCTCAAGCGCACCGGCTCCGCCGCGGCCAGGCGCCGGTCAGGGCTCGGTGGTGACTCCGTGTGCCACGGCGGCCCGAGCCAGCGCGCGGTCGGTCGTCCAGAGCACCGCGTCATACGTCTTGGCGACAAGCAGGTACTGGACGTCATACGCGGCGATGCCGGTATCGATCGATAGCGCCAGGCACGTCGCCCAGTCGACGTGGAACTCGTCAAGGCCGTACGCGTTCAGCCGATCCAGACATTCGAGCGCGGTTGCCGAGTCCATCCGCTCGCGCCTGGTGGCGATGGACAGCACGTTCGCAACCTCCGACCAAAATGCGGGCGGGACGAGCAGTTGAAGACTTGGGCTGGCACAGGCCCGCTCCTCCAGAGCCAGCACGCCCGGCTCTGCTTCGTCAGAGAAGAACCAGCCCAGGCACACCGAGGCGTCCACGACGGCCCGAGCGGTCAAGAGGGGCCTTCCCGGCGCCAGTCGGCGATCTCTTCGGCGGTGACACGGCCAGCCAGCCGCTTCCGGAGGCGTGCGATGCCCTCGCTGGCCCGCTTGCGATCAGGCCGGTGCAGCGCGCTCAGCGCGGCATCCGCCATGAAGGTCGAGAGAGACACTCCGGCCCTTGCCGCATGCGCTTTTAGGAGTCGGTGTGTGGCATCGTGGCATCAACAGCTGCCCGATTCCTTGATCAGACCGGATCATCCGCTGTTTCGGCAGCCCCTTTCCGGAAGACACTCCCGAGGGAATGGGAACGGCTTTCGAGCTTCCATCCGTTCCGGTCCGGTTGCAGGGTCCTGACTTT
>JAKASY010000294.1 GCA_021817625.1 Bacillota bacterium
TGCTCGCCGAGGCGGTGCGCGTGGTGATCGAGGCCCGCGGCGCCTCCACGTCTCTCCTGCAGCGCCGCCTGCGTGTCGGCTACTCGCGCGCCGGGCGGCTCATGGACGCCCTCAGCGACCGCGGCTTCGTCGGGCCCCCCGAGGGGCCGTCCAAGCCCCGCGAGGTGCGCATCACGGCGGCCGAGGCCCAGCGCCTGTTCGGCCAGCACCTGGACGGTCCACAGGACGGGCTCGACGGCGGCGAGCCCGGGGCCTGACCGCCGGACCCCGACCCTGCCAGCAGCCGCCCTCGCTGCCGCTTGGCCTGTGCCGCCTCGCCCCGCCTGGGAACCCTACACGCCAGGCGGCCGGCCTACCGGCCGACGGGAGGTGGCGGGTTATGCGCGTGCAGGTGGCCAGGGAGTTCGGCGGACCAGAGGCGCTGACGCTTGAGCAGTGGCCCGACCCAAGCCCGGGCCCCGGCGAGGTCCTGGTGCAGGTCGAAGCGGCGGGCGTGAACTTCATGGATGTGGTGCAGCGGCGCGGCGGCCTTGGCGGCCGGGCGCCGCTCGTGCCGGGCGCGGAGGGGGCGGGCCGGGTGCTGGCGACGGGCGAGGGCGTGCGCGCCTGGCGGTTTGGAGACCGCGTGGCCTGGCACTCCGTGCCCGGCTCGTACGCCGATCGCGTGGTGGCGCCGGCGGACGCCCTCGTGCCGGTGCCGGCCGACCTGCCGTCCGAGCGCGCGGCCGCCGTGATCCTGCAGGGCATGACGGCGCAGGGGCTGATCGCCGTCACGTCGCCCTTCCTGCCCGGCGACTGGGCTCTGGTGCACGCCGCCGCCAGCGGAGTGGGGCACCTCCTGGTGCAGCTGCTCAAGGCCGTGGACGCCCGCGTCGTCGGCACGGTGTCGAGCGAGGCTCGGGCCCGCGCCGCGCGCGAGGCCGGCGTCGACGCCGCGATCGTCTACGGCGACCGAGGCTTCGCCGACGAGGTGCGACGCCTCACGGGGGGCGAGGGTGCCGCCGTCGCGTACGACGGCGCAGGGCGGGGGACGCTGGCCGAGAGCCTGCGCGCGGTCCGGCCGGGCGGTCGGGTGGTGACCTACGGCGGCGCGAGCGAGGCGCCGGAGCCGACCGCGCTGGCGGACCTGCCGCCGGGCGTGTTCGCCGGCCGCTTCGTCGTGGGCGCCCACTACGACACGCCTGAGCGCAACCGCGCCGGGGCCGCGAAGCTGTTCACGGCGGTTCTCGCCGGACGGCTGCGCGTTGCCCTGTCCGATCGCTACGCGCTCGCGGACGCGGGCAGCGCTCATGCGGCGCTCGAGTCCCGCGCCAACACGGGAAAGGCGGTCCTCGTGCCGTAGAGGCGCCCAGGGCGGCGGGCGGCGCTCACGCTCCGAGGCCGAACGGCAGCGGCAGGCCCGCCACCTGGCACAGGAGCACGGCGTTGAGGACGGTGATGAGGACCGTGGCCGCCGTCGCCGCGTGGGCGGTCAGGCGGCTGTTCGTCATGTCGCCCATGACGGGGCGCCGGCTCGTGAAGAGCGTGAGGGCGATGAGCGGCACCGGCAGCACAAGGCTCAGGACGACCTGGCTCAGGACGAGGGTCTGGGTCGGGTTCACGCCCATGGCCACGATCGCCACCGTGGGCGCCATCGTCACCATGCGGCGCAGCCACACGGGGATGGAGAAGCCCACGAAGCCCTGCATGATGAGCTGGCCGGCCATTGTGCCGACGGCCGAGCTGGAGAGGCCCGAGGCCAGCAGGGAGACCAGGAACACGCCGGCTGCCGCGGGCCCGAGCAGGGGGGTGAGGGTGCGGTAGGCCGCCGGGATGTCGGCGATGGAGCTGTGGCCGTGGTGGAAGACGGACGCGGCCATGTAGAGCATCGCCATGTTGATCACGCCGGCCAGGGTCATGGCCACGAGGACGTCGACCTTCTCGAAGCGGAAGATGCGCCGCGCCTCCGCCGCGTTGCGCGGCACGATGCGGTGGTGGGTGAGGCCCGAGTGCAGGTACACGGCGTGGGGCATGACGGTGGCGCCGACGATGCCGACCATGAGCAGGACGCTCTCCCCCGGGCCAAGCCACGGCACGACGCTGTGATAGGCCACCTGGCCCAGGTCCGGGTGCGACAGCAAGCTCTCCACCAGGTAGCAGGCGGCCACGACGAGGACCAGGCCGCCGATCAGGGCCTCGAGCGGGCGAAAGCCGTAGCGCTGCAGTCCGAGGATGGCGTAGGTGGCGATGCCGGTGACGATCGTCGCGTCGATCAGCGGGATGTGCGCCAGGAGGTTCAGCCCCAGGCTGGCGCCCAGGAACTCGGCGATGTCCGTGGCCATCGCCGCCACCTCGCTCGCGCCCCACATGCCGTACACGAGCCGCCGGTCGAAGTGCTCCCGGCAGACCTCGGGCAGGCTCTTTCCGGTGGCGATGCCGAGCTTGGCGGAGAGGGTCTGGAAGAGCATCGCCATGAGGTTCGCCGCCACCACCACCCAGAGGAGCCGGTAGCCGAACGCGCTGCCGCTCTGGATGTTCGTGGCGAAGTTACCCGGGTCGATGTAGGCGACGGCGGCGATGAACGCCGGACCGAGGAAGGGCAGGACGCGGCCGATGCCGCGGCGCCGGCCCTGGAGGACGGCGCGGGCGGAGGCGGTCGTGCGCTCCGTCAGGCTCTCGTACGGGGTCGGCACGGTCCCAAGCTGCATCGGCGTCACGCCCTTCGCGCTGGCCTTGGGGAGGCGCGGGGCGGGCCAGGGCACACAACGTCCCAGGGCACGGCCCGAGGAGAACCGCGGCCGCGCGGCGCCCGAACCCCGCGTATGCTCAGATTGTTAGCCCTGGCTGAAACCCAGCGTATGGGTGGCGGGCGTCGAGGGTGCGACGCCCCCGCTGGGGCCGCGGGCGCAGGCGCCCAGCGTCAGGCGAGCTGTCGCGTGCGAACGCCGGCGCCCACCGAAGCCACGCCGGCGCAAGCGCGAGCGTGAGCAACCCGGTCGCGGTGCCCGCCAGGAGCATCCAGCGGATCGGGAGGAGCGCGAGCAGGATGCCGGCGGTGGCGTACGCGGCGCTTTGCGCCGCGTCCAGGAGGCTGAAGCCCTCCGCCTGCCGACTCTCGGGCATGACGTGGCCCGCGGCGTGGGTGGCGATGGCGATGAGAGGCGCGGCGGCGGCGCCGATCACCGCCATGCAGACGGCGCCCACACCCGCGCCCTCCTGTTTTGGTCCTCGCGCGCAGGCGGCGACGTCAGTCTGCGCGCTGGAGCCTGGACGTAGGGTTCGGGTAGGGGCGATGGGCCCTGCGCCCTGGGCCCGCCAGGGACTCTCCCGACCCGCGTCCCCGGTGCCGCGACGCCCCGGGCGGGCGGGCGGTGCGCGCGCCCGACCCGGGCGGGCGGGCGGTGCGCGCGCCCGACCCAGGCTAGCGGCCCGGCGGGCGCTCGTCTTGGACACTCTTGCCGCGGCAGGGGCGGCGGGTCCCAATGGGGCGCGAGGCGGCGAGGCGCTGGAGCCCCAACCGAGGGCGGGTGGGAGGTGTGGGCCGTGCTGGCCGAGATCTCCCTGTGGATCGTGCCGATCCTCCTGGTCGCGATCCCGGTCTACGGCTTGGCCAAGGGGGTCAACGTCTACCAGGCGTTCGTGGACGGGGCGGCCGAGGCCTGGCCGATCACGCGCCAGCTCCTGCCGTACATGGTGGCGATCTTCACGGCCATCGGCCTGTTCCGCACGACAGGGGCGATGCGGGCGTTTGTCGACCTGTTGTCGCCGGTCGTGGCGCGCCTCGGCGTCCCTGCGGAGGTCGTGCCGCTCGCGCTTGTCCGGCCGCTCTCGGGCAACGCCGCGCTGGCGCTCGTCATCGACCTCATGAAGCGCCACGGCCCGGACAGCCTGGTCGCTCGCATCGGCGCCACGATGAACGGAGCCGCCGACACGACCTTCTACATCGTCGCCGTGTACTTCGCCCACGTGGGGGTGCGCAGGAGCCGCTGGGCGCTGCCCGTGGGCCTGGCGGGTGATCTCGCCGGCTTCCTCGCCGCCGCCTGGCTCTGCTCCGCCATGTTCGGCGGCCGCTGACGGCGCCTCCCGGGCGGCCGTGGGCGTGACATTCGGGCTCTCGTCCCGCATGCTTGGCGTGACCCCGGCAGGGCGCGCCGGCGCGCCCTCGCGGCCGGAGACACGGGGGCGGAGGCGAGCGGCCTGACCGACATCTACCTGGTGCGCCACGGCGAGGCGGAGTCGAACGCCGTCGGCTACGTCACCTCGGCCGTGCCCGGCCCACCCCTCACGGCCCGCGGCCGGGCGCAGGCGCGGGCGGCCGCGGGCTGGCTGGGGGTGCGTCTCGGCCCTAGATCGGA
>JAKASY010000295.1 GCA_021817625.1 Bacillota bacterium
GTTCCCGGCATGGCGGAGAGTGTGATGGACCGGCGGGGCGCCGCGGCCGCCGCGTCGGACGCAGGACGCGGTCGCCAGCCCGAGTGGCTCAAGGTGCGCGCCACCCAGGGGCCCAACTACCGCCGCACCAAGGAGCTCCTGCGCGGCGCCCTCCTGCACAGCGTGTGCGAGGAGGCGCACTGCCCGAATATCTTCGAGTGCTTCGAGCGCCTCACGGCGACGTTCCTGATCCTCGGCCGGATCTGCACGTGGAACTGCCGCTACTGCGCAGTGACCCCCGGCCGCCCGAGCGGGGTGGACTGGCACGAGCCCGAGCGCCTGGCCGACACCGTGCGCTCGCTCGGGCTCAAGTTCGTGGTCATCACCTCGGTCACTCGCGACGACCTGCCGGACGGCGGCTCGGCCATCTTCGCCGCCTCGATCCGCAAGATCCGCGAGCTCGTGCCGGGCTGCCGGATCGAGGTGCTCACGCCGGACTTCCACGGCCGCCGCGAGTCGATCGCCGAGGTTGCGGCGGCGCGACCGGACATCTACAACCACAACATCGAGACAGTGAAGTCCATCTTCCACCGCGCCCGCCCCAAGGGCGACTACGCGCGCTCGCTCCAGCTCCTGCGCACCGTCAAGGAGATCGACCCGACCATGCCGACGAAGTCGGGCTTCATGGTCGGCTTGGGCGAGACGATGGACGAGATCGCGGAGACCATGGCCGAGTTGAAGGAGGCCGGGGTGTCCATCGTCACCGCCGGCCAGTACCTGCGGCCGTCGCTCAAGCACATGGCGGTGGCGCGCTACTACCGGCCGGAGGAGTATGAGGAGATCAAGGCGATCGGCCGGCGCCTCGGTATCGGCCACGTCGAGGCTGGGCCGCTCGTGCGATCCTCGTACCACGCGCGTGACCAGGCGGCGGAGTTGTCGCCGGAGCTGGCCGAGGCCGCGCCTTCGGTGCCCGCGTATGGCTCGCCCGTCTACGAGCCTCTGCCAATGGCGAACGACTGAGGCGCTCGGTGCGTCGATTCCAGCGCCGTAGCCGTCTGCCTCTGGCCCCTCGCGCGGCGCCCTGTACAGGCGGTAGGCGACGCGATGGCCGGGCGACCGCGTCCTCCACTCCGGTGCCCTCCCGCGGCGGATGTCGATGGCGAACGGGCAGCGCGGGTGGAAGCGGCATCCGGGCCGCGGGCTGGTAGGCTCAGACGCGGTCGCGGGTACGGTTGTTCCACCCCGCCGATGACGTCGGCCGTGGGCCCTTCTTCCACCACCTGGCCGGCGCACATCCCTAGCGTGCGATGCCGAGTTCGAGGCAGGCGGCGCGCGCCTTTCGGGCGTGGGTGGCCGACTGGCGACCGCGCATCGTCGCATGCGACAAGCACCTGCGCCTGCTCGCCAGCATCGCCGCGCTCGGGCGCGAGGCCTAGCTGGCCATGTCGCGCGAACCCAACTTAGGGGCCGGGCGGCGGCGAGGGCTTGGCCTCGGGGTAGAGATGGCATGCCACCTTGTGCCCGCCGCCGAGATCGGTGCGCGCGGGTACAACCCGACGGCACACGTCCGTGGCAAAGGCGCAGCGCGGGTGGAAGCGGCAACCGGGCGGTGGCTGGGTCATGTCCGGCGCCTCGCCGCGCGCCTCCTCCGGCTCGGGCCGGCGTGCCCCGCGCGGCACGGGAACGGCCGACAGGAGAAGGCGGGTGTAGGGGTGCGCGGCCTCATCGACCACCGCGCCCGTGGGCCCCTCCTCCACGACCCGTCCGGCGTACATAACCACCGTGCGGTGGGCAAGGTAGCGCGCGCCCGCCAGGTCGTGCGTGATGTACAGAAGCGACACGCCCTGGTCGCGGACGAGCCCACGAAGCAGGTTGAGCACGCCGATCCGGATCGACACGTCGAGCATCGAGGTCGGCTCGTCCGCAAGGAGAAGCGCAGGACGGGTGCTAAGGGCACGGGCGATGACCACCCGCTGGCGCTGACCGCCCGAGAGCTCGTGGGGGAAGCGCGGCAGAAAGTCCTCCGCAGGCGTGAGGCCTACGAGCCCCGCCAGCTCCGCGGCGCGGGAGCGTCGCGCGCCGGCGGCGGGCGGATCCCGCAGGATGTCCATGGGCCGTCGGATGTGGTACTCGACGCTGTGCACCGGATTGAGGGCTGCAAACGGGTCCTGGAACACCATCTGCACGGCACGCCGGGCTTGCACCAGGGCCGGGCCGCGGACGCGTGTGATGTCCTGCCCAAGGACGCGCACGCTGCCCGCGGTCGGCCGGTACAGGCGTGCGACCACCCGGGCCAGCGTGGACTTGCCGCTGCCCGACTCTCCTACCACGCTGAGCACCTCGCCGGGCTCGATGCCCAGCGTCACGTCGTCGAGCGCATAGACGTGCCTGCCGCCCCCGACCGGGAAGTGCATGGTCAGCCCTTCGACGGCGAGGACGGTCGCGGGCGAGGGCATCTCGACCGTCAACGCGGCGTCTCCCCCCCGCCATACAGATGGCACGCGACCTGCCGGTCGACCTCACCGCCAGGCGTCGTCAGCGCAGGCGCCGTCACGCGGCACGCGTCCATGGCGTCGGGGCAGCGCGGATGGAAGCGGCAGCCGGCCGGTGGCCGGCGCATGTCGGGCGGGCTGCCCGCAATGCCCGCAAGGAATTCGCGCACCTCGAACACGGACGGAAACGACGCCATGAGGCCGCGCGTGTACGGATGCAGCGGGTGCGTGTACAGGGCCTCGGCAGAGGCGCTCTCGGCTACCCGCCCCGCGTACATGATGAGCACCCGGTCGGCCATCTCGCCCAGAAGGGACAGGTCGTGTGTGATGAACAGGATCGAGAAGCCAAGCGCCGCCTTGAGCGCCCGAACCTTTTCAAGGATGCCGCGCTGCACGACCACGTCGAGGGCGGTCGTCGGCTCGTCGAAGATCACGAGCGGCGGCCGCAGGGCGAGGGCCATCGCGATGACGGCGCGCTGACGCTGGCCACCCGACAGCTGGTGGGGGAAGCTCCGAAGGCGGCCGGGCTCGAGGTCGACCATGCGCACGACCTCAGCCGCTCGGGCCACCGCCTCGTCGCGCGAGACGCGCTTGTGCGCCTGGATGGCGTCGGCAATCTGGGTGCCGACGGTGAGCACCGGGTTCAGCGAGTTGAGGGCGCTTTGCGTCACGATGGACACCCCTGCCCAGCGGAAGGAGCGCAGCGCCTCCGGCCCCATGGCGTAGATGTCCGCGCCACTGATGCGCACGCTGCCAGCCACGCGGCGGGCCGGCGGGCGCAGGCGGCGGACCAGGGCGAACGCCAAGGTGGATTTGCCGCTGCCCGACTCCCCGGCCAGCCCGACCACCTCGCCAGGCTCGACCCGGAAGGAGACGTCCTCAACCGCGGTCACCGCCCTGCCACCGCTACCATAGGCGACCGTCAGGTGCTCGACCTCCAGCACCGGTGGCGCGGTCTCGGCAACGGCCGCCGTCTGCCCGATCATTCGCTCGCCGCCTGGGCCGCTCGCAGGCGCGGGTTGGTGAGCTCGTCGACGGCGTAGTTCAAGAGGGCAAGGCCCATACCGACGAGGGCGATGGCCAGGCCGGGGGGCAGGATCCACCACCAGGCGCCGGTCAGGAGCGCCTGATCGTTGTCGGCCCAGTAGAGGATCGTGCCCCACGAGTTGTCATTCACGTTGCCCAAGCCCAGGAACTGCAGGGACGCCGCGGACAGGATCGCGTAGAGCACCGTGAACAGGAAGTTGGCCGCCACGAGCGAGAGCATGTTTGGCAGGATCTCGCGTAGCACGGTGGACAGCACCGGCTCGCCGACGAGGCGGGCGCTCAGCACGTAGTCGGCCTTGCGCAAGGCGATCGTCTGCGCCCGAAGCACGCGCGCGCCCCATGCCCAGCCGGTGACGGCGATGACGAGGATGATGGGCCCGTCTCCGCGGAAGGGGAGGTAGGCGGCCAAGACGATCATCAGGGGGAGCGACGGGATGACGAGGAAGACGTTGGTGAGAAGCTGCAGCGCCTCGTCCACGATGCCGCCAAGAAAGCCCGACACCATGCCGACCACGATCGAGACCACGGTCGTCAGGGCGCCGGCGACGAACCCCACGTAAAGGCTTCCGCGCGTTCCCCAGACCATCTGGGCGAAGATGTCCTGGCCCTGGTCCGTCGTGCCCAGGAGGTGCGCCGCGGACGGGTGCTGGAGCGGGGCGTAGAGCATGGCGCCGGGGTCTCCCGGCGCGATCACCGGCGCAAGGATGGCCACCAACGTGAAGAAGAGGAGGATGACCGCGCCGCCAAAGGCCTTCGGGCTGCGCGTCAGGAGGGCCAGCGTGCGCTTCCAGGGGCTTTCGCGTACGGCCAGATC
>JAKASY010000296.1 GCA_021817625.1 Bacillota bacterium
GAGGAAGGCGGGCGTGTCGGTGAGGAGAGCCAGGATCGCGACGGATAGGGCCGGAGCGTAGCCGGCGTCGTAGCCGTGCCGGCGGACGTATGCGAGGCCGCCCCAACCAAGAAGCCACATGTAGTCCAGGACAAGCGCTGCGTGCTCCACCACCGCCCGGCCGCCGCCTACGCCCCAGTAGGCAGGCGTGACGATGATGAGACCGAGGGCTGCGACGAGCCACAGGGGAAGCTGCATCGCCTCAAAGCGTGCGACTTGCCGATGCACGTAGCGGCCCGCGTCCGCCGTGCCGACCATGCGTCCTGCCGGTGCCACCACTTGCCAGCGCCAGACCACGCCGCCAAAGGCGATCGCCACCGCCATCAGGTAGAGGTAACTCCCACCCGCACCCAGCCAGCCCATATCGGACGCCACCACGGCCGTGAGGACGGTACCGACCGCCGCAGCGATCGAGATCACGACCATGGCCGCCTTCGGGAGCATGTACCGGTTGAGGAGCCCTCGGGGGTCCACCTCGGTGGTCAGGGCGAAGTCGGGTGCGGCCATTATCCATCCCCCCTGCCGCTGGCGAGTGTCACGGCCTGGCGCGGCGGCCATTGGGCACGTGCGAGAACGTCCAGAGCGCGGGGCGCGTCTGCGTCACGCACCCTTACGGCTAGGCCGCAGGCGCCGCGGATCGCCGTCGGCTTCGGCACCACTTGTGCGCGAATCCCAGCCGAGGTCAGCGTGGCCTCGGCCTTCAAGGCGCCGTGGGTGCTGCCGAACGTGAGGTACGTCATTCTCCCACCTCTGGGGGAGAGGCTCCCCGGCAAGCGCCGCAAGCGCTTCGAGCGCCTCGTCCACGTCCTCCATGGAGGTCGAAAGGCCCACGCTTAGGCGCACCGCACCCTTGTGGAGCGTGCCCACGGTGCGGTGGGCCAGCGGCGCACAGTGCAGACCGCTTCGGGTTTGGATCCAGGCGCGCTCCTCGAGCACGTTCGCGACCTCGCTGGCGTGCCTGCCCTCTACGGTGATCGATACCACCCCGGTGACGCCGGGTGCTGAGCCGGTGCGCAGGATGCGTACACCCTGGAGCCGGCCAAGACCGTCGACAAGCCGCTGCCCGAGGCGCATTTCGTGGCGCTCGACATTCGCCAGTCCCACGCGCAAGAGCACCTCGGCCGCCGCGCCGAGCCCCACAATGCCTGGCGTGTTGGGCGTGCCGGGCTCGTACCAGTCGGGCCACGTGGTGGGTACGGTGCGGTGCGGGCCAAGACCATCGCCCGTACCGCCAACGCGCGTCGGAATGAGGTCGAGGTCGGGGCTCACATAGAGAAGGCCGACGCCCTGGGGCCCCAGCAGGCCCTTGTGCCCCGATGCAGCCACGAGGCAGGGGTCCCACTTGCTCCAGCGCGTGTTCAGGTGCCCTGCCCCCTGCGCGGCGTCGACCAGAAGACGCACGCCGAGGTCTCGGCAGAGCGTGGCCACCTCTTCGACCGGTAGGATCTCGCCGGTGACGTTGGACACCTGTGATACCACGACCAGCCGTGCCGCCGAGGTGAGGTGGGCTCGCAGCCAACGGAGATCGAGGGGGACACCGGGACCCGGGGGGATGACGCGAACGGTGCCGCCTGTCCTGCGGCGCCAGGTTGCAAGGGGGCGGGTGACCGCGTTGTGCTCCAAGGACGAGAGGAAGACCTCCCCGCCTTGCTGGCCCAGCGATCCTTGAATCGCGAGATTGAGCGCGTCGGTGGCACCAGCGGTGAAGATCAGACGTGATGCGTCCGCAACGCCGAGGAGCTGGGCGAGCGCCTCCCGAGCGCGGAAGATACGCCGAGCGGCTTCCAAAGAGGCACGGTGCCCGGCCCGCCCCGGATTGCCGTTGGGCGCTTCAAGCGTTTCCAGAACGGCGCGCACGACCTCCGGTGGCTTGGGGTCGGAGGTGGCGGCATGGTCGAGGTAGATCACTTGCGACGGCTCCTTCGCAGCGCCATGGAACACCGCGACCTTCAGGTCCAGATTGGGCTTGCCGGACGCTCGCGGCAGTGACGGTCATCACCCGAGGGGACGGGTCGACCGTGGGGGGTGCGATCTGGAGGATTCCATCGGATCCAGAGCGGGTGCTGGCCGGGCTCGGCCAGAGCGGGGCAGGCGAGACGGACGCAAGCCTGAGCGGAGCTGCGCCTCGATTAGGCACCCGTCAGGCCAGGCCGCATACCAGGTTCGCCCGGCCACAGTGGCGTGTCAGGAAGAACTCGATGCACGCCGCGAAGAGACGCGGCGGTGGGGCGCGCACTGGAGGCCGCCGCGGGGGAGGGTGGGGGGGCCGTCAGACGTTGGTCTCCGGGTCAGGTCGCCTGGGCGACCGCGATCGTTGCGTAGGTCAGGGCGCGGGCGGTCGCCGGGCCTCGGGCGCGGGCTTTGAGCCGAGCAGTTCGGCTACGGCTGACCGTGAAAACCGGGCGAAAGCGGCGGGACGCCCAGCGGGGACGGCCACTCTACCGCCGTCCGCGCGCCAACCGGATCTAGCCCTTCAGGCTCGCCGTCGTGGCAGTCTTCGAGACCACGAAGGCGTCCCACATGCCGCTGACCGCGTGGCCCGGGAAGGCGCAGACCATCCGGAACCTGCCGACCTTGTCGGCCTTGAAGCGGAAGTTCGCGTGGCCGCCGGGCGGTGTCCCGACGATCGGACTCGGCGACGAGGCGCCCTTGAATGCAGGCGTGGGGTTCGCGTCGGAGAGGCTCGTGGTCCACGCGTCGAACAGGACGCTGTGCGGCAGTCCGCCGACGTTCTTGAAGACCACGTCAACCGTCCAGTTGACCGGCACGGTGAGGGTCAGCTGCCCGTCGTAGGTGTTGTCGAAGTCGAGGCCGCCGTTGGCCGTGCCGTCGCCGGCCAGGACCGTGAACACCACCGCCCTCTTGGCCCTCTCCACCTTGAGGAAGTGGCTCGACGCCGGAGTTGATGAGGTCTTCGTGTGGCGACCCTGGGCCAGAGCGGCGCTTGCCATCGCGGCAGTCAGGACACTCGCAAGGGTCGTCGCCGCCACGGTACGGAACCTGAACAAGAAGAGCACCCCTTCCCGCGCTTCTTCGATCCCCCAGTCCTGCGCCTCGCGGCGCCTACCGCATGCGAGCGCCACGACGCTCATGCCACTCGTGATGGGCTCGGCCGCAAAGCATGCCGCCGGCCCTGCCGATGCCAACGCTGACCGCATCCGCCTAAGGCATCCTGAGCACGGGCACGCTCCCTCCCGCGGGGGCGGCCCGGCGCCTTGCCATCGCCACGTCGCGGTTAGGGCAGTCCGAGTCAGACGATCCGCGGCTCCCTCTCGCAGGCCCGGGCGTATTCGTCGCGGAGCTGGCGGCACTTCTCCTTTCCGTTGGCCTGCCCACCATACGGGCACCGTAGATCGGGGTGGCCCAGGATGTAAGGCTCCATGGCGGCGCAGCCCATCTCGGCGCAGAGAACCGCCGACTTGATGAGCATCTCCGGAGCCGAGCCGAGATCCAGCTCAAGGCGTCGGCGAATGACTGCGCGGGGCGATCGATCGTCCATCGGCTGGGGGTCACGCCCTCATGGTCACGTATGGATCCGGGGGTGGAACGTGCACATGCTAGGGCAACCGCCAAGGATTGCCCGTGACGAGCGTCACGCCGAACATCGGCCATCGGCCTTGCGCGTGGAGCGCGCCAAGGCCGCGCAGGTCAGGACCGTGGGAGCGTAAGGCGGTGGGTCGCGCGGTCGACGGAGCGATGAGCCCCGCCCTCACGCGTCGCCTGGGCGAACGTGACCAGGCCGCCAACGCCGCGATTGATGCGGTGGGCGGGCGCGAGCGCCCTGCGGGCAACCATCAGCGACGGGCGCCGCCTGGGCGCCAGCGTGGCAGGCGTGGAGCCCCCGACGGGCCCGGCGGCCGCCGACGGGCCGGCGAGCGGCCTGTGCACGGCCCGATGGGCCTCCTCCTCGCGCCCGAGCATGCTGGGACGCACCTCGCCGCTACGTGCGCGGGTGGCGGAGGCAGGAAGTCGTCGAGCGGCTTATAGGGGCGATCCGGGTGCGCACCGTGGCTGCCCTGCAGCCGCTGGCCGAGGACGCCGGACGGCGCGACCTGGGCAGGCCGGCGCCGGCCGCTCTAGCCGCGGTCCCGCTCGCCTGAAGCCGGGCGGCGGCGGGGCGGCTTGCGTACCTGGTGGTGGCGGCTCCTGTGGCTCGCCATCGCATGCGCTACGGGCATGCGGCCCTGGTGCGGGCGCCGTCTGGCGCCCTGCGCGCGCTGTGCCGGCGCGCCCTCCGCCTACGGCGAGTGCGTTACGCCCGGGCCCGGCGCAGCGACGAGCCGGC
>JAKASY010000297.1 GCA_021817625.1 Bacillota bacterium
CACGCAGCGGCGCCTGGTAGGTGACGTCGCGCTCCTTGCACTCCTCGACGTCGTACTTGGGCTCTCCCAGCTCGTGATCGACGAGCTCGAGCGACAGGTTGCCGGTGAAGTCCTGGATGGGCGATATGTCCCGAAAGGTCTCCCGCAGTCCCTCGTTCAGGAACCAGCTGTACGAGTGCTGCTGCACCTCCAGCAGGTTCGGCATCTCGAGCACTTCGTGGATGCGGCCGAAGCTCCACCGTTCGCGGGTGCCAACCTTCATGGGGACGGCCAATCCTATCCCTCCCTGATGCTTCCCACGGCGCTACGGTCGGCCGCAGGCGCGGACGACCCCCCGGAGATGGCAGAACGGTACTCTACCACAGGGTCAAGAAAACGTCAAGAAAGCCCGGAGGAGCGGGCTACCCCGTCCTCTGGGCTCCTGGCGCAGCGCTACTTCACGTCGACAGTGGCGCCGGCCTCTTCCAGCTTGGCCTTGAAGTTCTCCGCGTCGGCCTTGGACACCTTCTCCTTCACCGGCTTGGGCGCGGCCTCCACAAGGTCCTTGGCCTCCTTGAGGCCGAGGCCGGTGAGCTCGCGCACGACCTTGATCACCTGAATCTTCTTGTCGCCGACGGTCGCGAGGATGACGTCGAACTCCGTCTGCTCCTCCGCCGCCGCGGCCGGCGCGCCGCCGCCCGCCGCCGGCGCCGCCGCCACGGCCACGGGCGCCGCGGCGCTCACGCCGAACGTCTCCTCGAACGCCTTCACGAGCTCGCTCAGCTCGAGGACGTTCATCGTCTTCACGACCTCGAGGACCTCATCCACCTTGCTCGCCGCCTTGGTCGCCATCACGCACCTCCGTCATCCATCGATCCATCATGACCGGCCGCGCGGGCGGCCTGTTCGTCCGCCTAGGCGGCCTCGCCGCGCGCCTTCTCGACCGCCGCGAGCGCCCTCCCGACCTGGGCGATCGGCTCCGCCAGGACACGCGCCAGGCGCGTCGTGGGCGCAGCCAGGAGGCCGGCCAGCTGAGCGAGCAGCGCCTCGCGCGACGGCACCCGCGCCAGCGCCTCCACCTCGCGCGCGCTGATCGCGCGACCCTCCAGCACGCCGGCCTTCACGTGCCACTGCTCGCGGTGCTCCTGGCCGAAGTCGCTCACGGCCTTGACCGAGGCGACCGGGTCCTCGTAGCCGAACACGACCACCGTCGGCCCGGTGAGCGCCGACTCCAGGGCGTCCAGCCCAGCGTCCTTCACCGCGAGGCCGAACAGCGTGTTCTTCACGACCTTGACCTCGCCGCCGCTCTCGATGACCCGGCGCCTGAGCGCGGTCATCTCGGCCACGGACAGCGAGACGAACTCGGCCAGGACGGCGCTCTTCGCCCGCCCCAGCCGCTCCGACAGGTCGGCGACCGCCTGGACCTTGGCCGCTGTGGGCAATCCTCTTCCCCCTCTCCGACGCCGGGCAAAGAAATCGGCCCCGCCGCGAAGCGACGAGGGCCTACCCCCGAACTGCCTCGGTGGGATTTACGGGCCGTCGGGCCCACCCACGGTCTTGGGCGTCGGCCGCCATCATAGCGCACGGCGGACCACGCTGGCAAGCGCGCGGACGCGGGTCCGTGCGAGGGACGGTGCAACGACGCGCTTCCGGTCAATAATCAGCAATCGTCAGGAGCACGTGCCCGTCAGTGCCCTTGGCCAATCGACCATTCCTGATCATTCTTGGTACGGACCGCCGCCACGCGCGGCACACACCTGAACCAAGCCGAGGGGAGTGGGTTTTGGATGGCCGCACGCTTTGATCCCGTGGCCGAGATGACCGATATGGCGCGCGCGGTGTCGCGCCTCCTGGGCGAGCCCGCAGGGCAGCCGGCGCACGCGATTCCCGTGGACATCGTCGAGACCGATGACGCCCTGGAGGTGACGGCCTTCTTCCCGGGCGTGCGCCGCGACGCCGTGTCCGTCGAGCTGGTGTCCGGCGTGCTCGCCTTTCGCGGCGAGCGGCCGATGCCTTCGGCAGGGGCTGGCAGGGTGCTCTACAGCGAGTCGCCTTACGGACGCTTCGAGCGGCGCGTAGCGGTCGGACGCGGCGTGCGCGGCGAGGGCGCCGAGGCAGCCTGGCGTGACGGTGCGCTCACGGTCCGCCTGCCGAAGGCAGATGCGCTGCGCCCGCATGCGATCGCCATCCGTGACGCGGCATCCGACGCGGCCGCCATCGGGGCCGGAGAAGGCGAGGGCACGATCGCGGCCGAGGCCTGACCACATGCACCGCAGCGGCCCGAGGCGCCTGCCCCGGGCCGACGTGTTTGCGCCAGGCGATCACGCGCGGGCGCCCGCGCACATCGCCGCCAGGGCGCGCACCGTTCGCCAGCCGCGCGTGGTCGCCTCCACGCGGAGCGCCCGCTCCACGAAGGCGTTGTTCAGGCGGGTGCGGCCGTAGCCGCCCGGGCACCACAGATACACCTCGCCGCCGGCCACCTGGCTGTGGTCGTCGCCGTCGACCCGAGGCACCGACGCCGCCCGGCCTGCCGCCGCCGCTCCCGCCAGGAACGTTACGTGGAGCTGGCTCTCGTGGCTCGCCAGTGCCTCGAACGGGTGCGCTCGCGCGACGCGCTCAAGCTCGTCGCCGGTGCGGACCAGCACGCGCGCGCGCAGTCCTTCGGCCCCAAGGCCAGCCCCGAGCGCCCGCGCGACGGCATCGGGGGTGTCGCCGCCCGCATCGAGCGCGATGTTGCCGCTCTGCAGGTAGGTGCGGGCGTCCGGGTAGCCGGCGCCGGCCGCGATTTCGCGCAGGCGCTCGCCTGTCACCCGGCCGTGCGCGCCGACGTTTATGGCCCGCAGGAGCGCCACGCACGTGCTCATGCCTTGGGTATACCACGGCGCCCACGCGGTCGCGTGCCGTCAGGCCCGCCCTGGCTGCACAGCCATCTGCCGGTCCGAGGTGAGACCGAGCCACGCGCTGGCCGCGGCCAGGCACACGAGCCCGACTGAAAGAGCCGCCGAGCCACGCCGTGGCACGCCATCGCCCAGCCCGAGACGGCGATGGAGAGCTGGGCACCCGCGCCGCAGACGGCGCCCTGCAGCGCGAACACACGACCCTGGACGGACGGCGGCGTGCGCGTCTGCAGGAAGGACGCCGTCAGGGTGAGGATGCCGCCTGACGCGACCTGCAAGAGGAAGAGCGCCATCATGTCCAGCCAGAGGCGCGGGCTCAGGCAGAACAGGGAGAGGAAGGCCGCCTGCGCCACGCAGCTCAGTCCGTACAGGCGCCGCGGCTCCTGCCCGACGAGCCCCTGGAGCAGGAGCGACGATGCGACGAAGCCGGCGCCGTCGGCCGCGTACACGAGGCCGATGCCGAGGCTGCGCATGCCGTACACGACATCGCCGAGCACCGCGGGGCCGACGAAGTACGGCCCCGCGGTGAGGGCGAAGCCGATGCTGGCGACGGCGGCGGCCAGCGCCACACGGCTTTGCGCGAGCGCGCGCACCCCGGCCCCGAGACGCTCCAGGTACGGAGCCTCGTCGTCGGGCGTGCGGCTGCCGGGCGGCCAGTCGGCGGCGAAGATCCAGGCGCCTGACCACAGGTAGCTCAGAGCGTTCACGCCAAAGCCGAGGTCGGGCCCGAGCCAGGACGCGGCGAGGCTGCCAAGCGCCGCCCCCAGCACGGCGACCAGGCCAGAGGTCGCGGTCAGGGCGGCATTTGCCGCGACGATGTCCTCGCTCGGGACGACTTCACGAATGGCGGCGGACTGGGCCGGCGCGAAGAGGCTCGCCGCCGTCCCGAGCAGGGCGGAGGCGACGTACACGAGCGCCATCGCGCGCCAGGCGAAGGCGGCGATGAACACGAGCGCAAGGGCGCTTCTGGCGAGATACGACGCCCAGAGCACCGTGCGGCGCGACCAGCGGTCGATGGTCGGGCCGAGGAGAGGGCCCACGACCAGCCCGGGAAGGCCACGGCACAGGAGGACCAGGCCCATCGCCGAGGCGGAGTGCGTGAGGGAGAGCGTGGCGCCCGCGAGCGCCACGCTGTTGAAGTAGTCTCCGAACCAGCTGCCGGTCTGGGCCAGCCAGAGCCGGCGGTACGCGGCGTTTCTCCCAAGGATCGAGCGCGGCCCCGCCAGCGCGCGCACAGCCGCCGCGATGCGCGACGTCCAAGACATGAAAGACGGCTCCTCGCGCGCTACTCACCGCCCGAGGGAGCCGTCCGCGCCGAGGTCAAACCGGCGTCAGGGCATACGACTCCCGCGCAGGGTCCGTGCCTCCTTGCGCGGGAGCGTCGTCATGCCACACCACCTCTCCATCGTGCGAGGAGGATACCACGCGGGCGG
>JAKASY010000298.1 GCA_021817625.1 Bacillota bacterium
AGGAGATGTCGAGGACGCCGGGGTCGGGGATCTCGTCCGTGGTCACCACGAACGGCCCGCACGGACCGGAGCCGTCCCAGTTCTTGCCCGGCGTCCACTGCGTGCCGCGGCGCTGGAAGTCCCGCACGCTGAGGTCGTTGAACACGGTGTAGCCGAAGACGTAGGAGAGGGCCTCGTCGACCGTGACATGGCGGGCGCGCCGGCTGATGACCACAGCGAGTTCCGACTCGACATCGAAGCGCTCGCTCTGGGACGGGACCGGTACGGGGTCCTTCGGTCCGACCAGGGTGTGCGCTCCGCGCATGAACACCTCCGGCGCCTGGGGCAGCTTCGCGCCCGTCTCGGCCGCGTGCGCCCTGTAGTTCAGGCCGATGCAGAGGATCTTCGTGGGGTGGGGGATGGGTGGCGCCAAGCGCGCCGCATCCGCCTCAAGCATGGGTCCGTCGGCGCGCTCGATGGCCTCCCGCACGCGCGCGAGCACGCCAGGGCCAGCCTCGATGAGAAGACGCAGATCCCGTGTCAAGGGTGCATCGCTACCCAGGGCCGCGCCCACGTCCAGCCACCCGCCTGCCGTGACACCGATCACCCTGTGGCCGTCATGGCTCCGGTACGTCCCTAGCTTCATGGCCCACCCTCCTGCCAATGGACAGTCCAATCTGCTGTCTGGCCTATCCAGCACAGACGCACAGCCGCCGGGTTCGACAGTCCCGTGGCCATCCCTTCTGGACACCCTTAGACACGTAGAGCCGTTTGCTGGTATGACCAGGTGTATACTGGAGCCGCATGAGGCTCCCTCGCACCAGATCGTCCCCCGGGGAGGCAAGGCATTTGCTGCAGACGGGCTCGGACGGCTCCGCCTTGGCCCTGGCCAGAGTGTTGGAGGCGGAGATCGAGCGCGGGAAGTGGAAGGACGGCGAACGCCTGCCGTCCGAGCGCGCCCTCGCCCAGGCCTACGGCTTGAGCCGCGCCACGGTGCGCGAGGCGTTGCGTCTTCTGGGTGGCTGGGGGCGCCTGGAGACGCGCGGGCGCGTGGGGTCGCTCGTGCGCAGCGCCGAGGGGTCGCCTCCCGGGCCGGACGAGGTGATCGGTCCCCAGGACATCCTGGAGGCACGCTTGGCAGTCGAGCCGGTGTGCGCTCGCCTGGCCGCCAGCCGTGCCAGCATGGCCCAGCTTGCCGCCATCGAGAGCGCATGGGCGCGCGGCGAGCCCCGTGGCGGCGTGGACGCCTTCGAACAGGCAGACGAGGCCTTCCACTACGCCATCGCGGTGGCCGCCCGCTCGGCCCTCCTGCTAAGCATGCAGGCGCGGATCACGAAGGCGCGCCAGCGAATCGGCTGGGGCTACGTCAAGCAGAACGAACTTCCCATGCGCCAGCGGTACGCCCAGCAGCACGTGGACATTGCGGGCGCCATTGCCGCGCGCGATGCGGCGGCGGCCGAACAGGCCGCGCTCGCGCACCTGCGGACCATCGCCCAGAATCTTCTCGGCACGCACTGAGGAGGTCGAGCATGCCCCCCGTTCATTGGCCGCGGCCGGTACCGGCTGCCACCCCCGATCCCGCCCTGGTGGAGCGCCTTGCCGCCCTGCCGGCGGCGATCGTGGGCGACGCCATGGGCAGCCTTGGCGTGATGGCGCCGCGCATCCGTCACGTGGCCGGGCCGGACCGGCTGTGCGGCGTCGCCCTGACCGTCGAGACGCTCAGCGCCGACAACCTCGCCATGCACCGTGCCCTTGCCCTGCCCGACGCGGCCGGACGTGTTCTCGTCGTGGCGGCGGGAGAGGGCTCACGCTGCGGCCTGTTCGGCGAGCTCATGCTCACGGCGGCGCTGGCCGGGGGCGTCACCGGACTGGTGCTGGACGGCTACGTGCGCGACGCCGAGGCGCTCAGGTCCGGGCCGTTGCCGATCTTCGCCCTCGGCTTTCACCCCCAGCGCGCCGCCAAGGCGGGTGAAGGGCGCGTGGGCTGGCCCGTGGCCTGCGGCGGTGTCGCCGTGGCCACGGGAGATCTCGTGGTAGGGGATCCGGACGGCGTCGCGGTCGTGCCGGCGGCCGCGCTGGGAGAGGTGGTCGCGGCCGCGCAGGCCCTTCTCGCTCGCGAAGGAGAGATCCGCGAGGCCGTCGGCGCCGGTCGGACGCTGGCCGACGTGTTGAGCCTCGCGCTACCGCCCAGGGCCTGAGCGCCAGCGGCGGGCCGGCGTCCGGTCGCTCGGGGACGGGCCAGGGGCGCTCCCGCGAGCGCGACGTCGCCAGGATCGCGCGGGTTCAGGAGAGCGACGACGGGCTCGAGTCGGGGGCTGGCGGCGCCGGGCCGGTTCGCAGGCAGGCGCGCCGAGCGCGCGCTCCCGCGGCCGAGCGGTCAGGCCCGCGACCGGGCGGGACCGGGCAGCGGCTCGGCTGTCGCGCCCGTCGGGGCCGGCAGGGCGGCGCGCAGGGCGTCGACCAGCGCCTGCGCGCTCGCCGCCACGACGTCGCCCGAGACGCCGACCGTGCGCCAGGTGCGCTCGCCGTCCGTGCTCTCCATCCACACCCGGACGAGCGCCGACGTGCCGGCCGAGCCATCGATCACCCGCACCTTGTAGTCCACGAGGTGGACGCGCGCCAGGGACGGGAAGAGGCCGCCGAGGGCCTTGCGCACCGCGCGGTCCAGGGCGGCCACCGGCCCGTTGCCGAACGCGGCCGCGTGGCTCTCGCGCTCGCCCACCTGCACGGCTGCCGTCGCCTCGGCGCGCCCGGAGGGCCCGTCCGCCACCACCCGGTAGTGGGCGAGCTCGAACGGGGCGCTCTCGCCGCCGAGGCTGCGGGCGAGGACCTCAAGCGAAGCCTCGGCGTCCTCGTAGCGGTATCCCGCGTGCTCGCGCCGCTTGATCTCCCCGAGAAGCGCCGCCGCGGCCTCCCGCCCCAGGCCCAGGTGGCCGAGGCCGGCGCCAAGGCTGGCCTGGCCGGCAAGCTCGGACAGCACGACGCGCCGCTTCGCGCCCACGCGCTCGGGCGGGATGTGCTCGTAGGCGCGGGCGTCGCGCGCCACGCCCGAGGCGTGTAGCCCACCCTTGTGGGTGAAGGCGTTGACGCCAACATACGGGTGGCTGTCCGAGAGCGGCATGTTCGCGACCTCGGCCACGAAGCGGGCGAGGTGAACGAGCTCCTCGAGCTTGCCGTCGTCTACCACCCGGTAGCCGAGCTTGAGCTGGAGCGCGGGCAGGAGCTGGCAGAGGTCGGCGTTGCCGCAGCGCTCGCCGTAGCCGTTCACGGTTCCCTGGACCATGCGCGCGCCCGCCTCGACGGCGGCGAGGGCGTTCGCCACGGCGAGGCCGCCGTCGTTGTGGGTGTGCACGCCGAGGGGCGCGCCCGCCTGGGCGGCGCGCGCGCTGGCGCGCGCCACGGCCGCCGGCAGGGCGCCGCCGTTCGTGTCGCACAAGACGAGCCATGCCGCGCCGCCGCGGGCGGCCGCCTCGAGGCAGGCGACGGCGTAGCCAGAGTCATCCGCGAAGCCGTCGAAGAAGTGCTCGGCGTCGAACACGACGGCGCGCCCGGCGGCGCGGGCGAACGCCACGGTGTCCTCGATCATGCGCAGGTTCTCGTCCGGATCGACGCGCAGCACGCGCTCGGCCTGGAAGCGCGACGCCTTGCCGACGATCGCCACCGTGGCCACCTCCGGCGCGAGCAGGGCGCGCACCTGGGGATCGGCTTCGGGCCGCACCCCCGCGCGCCGCGTGGCGCCGAAGGCGACGAGGCGCTCGCGCCCCAGCGCCGCCGGCGCGGTGCGGAAGAACTCCTCGTCCTTGGGGTTGGAGCTGGGCCAGCCCCCCTCCACGAGAGGGATGCCGAAGTCGATCAGGCGCCGCGCGATCTTGCGCTTGTCCTCCGCGCTCAGGCTCAGGCCCGCCTGCTGCGTGCCGTCGCGCAGCGTGGTGTCGTACCAGACGACCGTCTCCAACCTCGCGTCCCCCCCTTGTTGCGCAAGGGCCCACCCCATGCGGGGCGGGCCCGAGCCCGCGGTACCACCCGACTTCGCCCGTGAGGGCGCGCTCGCTCGTGTTTGGCTAACGACCGCACGGCGGCCGGGCGCCTCTCCGGGCCGCATGCGCGGCCGCTTCGAGACGCCGACTCCGGGGTGATCCGCCCAGGGCCTGGGGCCGGCTCGCACCTGCCGCCGGCTCTCTTGACCGCCCGCGCCCGGGCCGTCCCCATCCTCGTCAGCGCTAGGCCTACGTCATTCGCCAACCCGGCCGCCCCTCCTGCCGAGCCCGGCCCAGGCGGCGGGCGGGATGGCGCTGGCATGAACCGGCCGGGAGTGGGGAAGACTGGG
>JAKASY010000299.1 GCA_021817625.1 Bacillota bacterium
CCGATCTTGCGAATCAGCCGCGGGATGCTCGGTCCGCTCATCCAAACGCCTCCCTGCGCCGTCAATCGGGGTGGCGCGCGCTAGTATCGGATCAGCCCGGGCGCCGGCCGTGACCCGACCGGGGCGGCCACGGGGCCGGAAGGCCGGCGCGGTGGCGCCTTGGCCGTGAGGAGGCGGCTGCGCCGGTCGGCCATGTACGCGATGCGAAAGCGCACGACGGCCACGTTCTCCTCTTTGCGCGTCGCGAGTCGCGCGCGCTGCTCGGCGACCTTGGCGTGAAAGCGGCGCACGATCCACTCCTGGCGGTTGAAGGCGCGCCACTCGAGCATGGTCTTGCGCTCGACGCGGGCGCGATCGACGTGCGCTGCTGCGGTGCGCTCGATGCCCTCGATGTCGTGCAGGCTGCGCGGGTGGCGGTCACGCGTGAGGTCGAGGCTGGTTTCGCGGCTGAGGGCGGAGCTGAGGTTGCCGCGGGCTTCGCCGTGCATGTCGGTCCCTCCCGGTGGCTGTCGGCCGCCGCTAGGCCTGGTCGGCGGCGCGCTCTTGTACAAGGCTATTCGGCAGCCCGGAGGGGGTGCATGGCGGCAGCGCCTGCTCCCCCGCAAGGACGAGCCAAACGCGGCCGTCCTCGGCCCGCCGCGCTGTGCCCCGCGCGCCAGCGCGCGCGGCCGGCCCGAGACCGTCGCGTTCCCCAAGCTCGCGCGCGTCGTGCGCCGCGAACAGCACGGCTCCGAGGGCGTCGGTCGCGATCACGCCCCCTGCCACGGGCGTGAGCCGGCAGGGCCGCCACGGCCCAGCGCCGTCCGTCGGGCGAGCGAGCGCCGGGACGGGCCGTGGCGGCGCCACGACCCGCGGCACGGGCGCGATCCAGTCCCGCATGAGGCCATGCTCCGCCATCGCCTTCACCCCGGCGACGGCGGCACGGAGCGACACCGCCAGGAGCGGCACGTCCGCGATCGTCACGAGCAGATCCGCGTCGAGGACGACGCCGCGCTCCAGGATGCGATCCAGCAGGTCGACCAGGGTGGCACCCTTGGCCCTCATCGGCCTGCATCCTCCGCGGCGCCCCCGACGACCTCGTCGACGAAGCTGTACGGCGGCCAGGGTCCGGTGAACCGGACCTCGAAGCCGGGCCGCTTGGCCACGGGCTCGAGCACGCGGCCCACGGCGTCGGCGCCCGCGGGCTCGAGCAGGAGCGACAGGCGCACGACCACGTCCTCGTCGCCCGGGCGTGCGCCGTCGGTGCGTACCTCCACGCAGTGGGAGGCGACGGCGGCTCGGATGGCCTCGGCCTCGGCCGCCATCACGGCATCGACCCGGCGGTCGACGACACGCGCCAGCCGGCGCTCATACAGGTGGCGCAGGCCGTCCGTCTGCGCGGCGGCCTCGGCCGACGCGGCGGCGACCGCAGCGTCGCCCTCCCGCACCGCGCGCACGGCGGCTGCGCGCTCTAGGCGCACCGTCACCGCGTACTCCGCGCGCCCGCGCAAGGTGGCAAGGCGCGCCAAGAGCGCCGGAGTCCGGGAGTCGAGCCAGGTCTGCAGGGCGTCGGCGGCCCCCTCGCCCGGGCGGCCGCGCGCGACCGTGCCCATGCGCATCGGCAGCACCGTGCTGAAGAGCGCCATCGCCCGCGTCACCACGGCGTCGTGGGCCGCCGCCCGCTCGGCCAGGGCGCCAGGTTCGGCCGCGCTCGCGGCCGTGCCCGGGGGGCCCGGAGGCACCCGGTGGACGACGGCAGCGGTCGCCGCCGCCAGGACGGTGAACGTCTCCCCTCCGTCCACCCCGGCGATCGGCGGCCACGCCGGCCCGGCCGGCACCACCGCGTAGACGTACAGGTCGCCGTCCTCGCCCCCGGTGGCCGGGGCCGACACGACCCGCTCGGGCGGCGACGCCGGTAGGGGAAGGGGCGCGAGCGCGCGCCGGTGGAGGCGCGAGGCGCCCGACCACTGAGGGCGCTCGGCGGGGGCGGTGCACGCCGCCGCAAGCTCCGCCAGGAGGCGCGTCTCCAGCGCCGGCACCGGCGCCCCGGCCGCGCGAAGGACGCGGCGCAGGGTGCTCTCGTTCACCGGCGCCCCGGCGGACGCGAGCACGAGCGCGGCGTACAGGAGCGGCCGCGTCACCGGCCTTCCTCCGGCCGGGCTTGGACGTCGAGGACGGCACCCACCACGTCGTCGACGACCCGGTCAAGGCCCGCGCGCACCTGGTCGACCGCCTGCGCGATGCCGTGCTCGGCCTTGATCGCCTCGAGCGCTTCACCCATCTCGAGGAGCGCCCTGCCCAGGCGGTCCGCCGCCTCTCCGGACAGCATGCCCGCGTCGACCTGGCGAAGCGCCTCGAGCTCGAGGGCGTCGCGAATCACCTCGACGAGGGCCACCACCAGGCCCATGAGCCCCTGCTTGAGGCTCGCCTCGTCCACTCGGATGGCCAAGGTCACCGCCTCCTCGATCGCGCAGGCGCGCGCCTAGTCGCGCCACGCGGGCGGGTCCGAGCTCTCGCCGTCCGCAAGCGGGTGCTGTGAAAGGGCGCTCTGCCAGCCGCACCACGGGCAGCCCTCGAACAACAGGGCGCGCAGCGGCAGGCGCTTCTGGCACTGCGGGCACGGCTCGGTGTCGCTGCGCATGCGGGCCCACGCCGGTGCCGAGAGGCTGGTGCCGGAGGGAAACTCGAGGCCGTAGCGGGCAGCCGTCTCGAACGAGGCGAGGGCAGCCCGGATCTTGATCCCTAAAAGCTCGACGCCGGCCACCGAGACGGCGATGTCGGCGTTCAGGACCAGTCCCTTGTCGAGGATGCGCTCCAGAACGTCCACGAGGCCGTTGCCGCTGTCGCGGGTCGCCGTCAGGGCCATCGCCATCACTCCTCCTCGGCCGTCGTGGTGGCAGCGCGGGAGGAGTCGAGGCGGCGCGCCATGGCCTCCTCGAGTCGACCGGTATAGGCCTCCCACGCCGTCCGGTAGGTCTCTTCGTCCATCTCGCCGAGCTCGTAGGCCTGTTGGAGCTCGATGAGCTTGCGGGCCACGGTCTCATCGTCGAACAGCTCGCGCTCCGCCATCGCGCCAATCTCCGAAAGGAGCCAGACGAAGCCGCTCACCGGGAACGTCAGGATGTCCTGAAGGGACAGGTTGAGCTCACGTTCCGCCAACGAGGCACCTCCTAGTTCAACCTCAGGGCGACGAAGTTGTGCGGCGGCAGTGGTCCCGAAAACTTCAGCGTGAGCCGCTGCTCGAAGCGGTCGGCCAACTGGCGCACGCGCGCGCGAAAGGCGCCGTCCTCCCCCCGGGCGACCAGGAACGCGGCATTGTAGAGCATGCGGGGGCCGATCGGCTCGCCCAGGTGGCTGTCTTGCGCGGCGGCCTCCAGGGGGCCGAGCACCGACCGCGCGTATCGGCTCCGCCAGCGCTCCACCACGGACTCGGTCCGCTGGCCCACTTCGATGGCGAGCGCGCGGCGGACGTCCGCGTCCAGACCGCGCCGTTCCGGCTCTTCGACCTCGCGCGCCAGGGCGCCAAGCTCGCGCAACAGGGCCTGGGGGCGCCAGTAGACCTTGACCGCGCACTCCACCCGGCCGCGCAGGCGCTCGAGCTCCGCCGCGATCACGGATTGGTGGCGGGCGATGAGCGCGCGCACCTCCGCCCGCGTCGCCGCCACTGTGCCAAACGCCACGGGTAGCACCGTGTGGTGGGCGAGGGCGCGTTCCAGCACATCCTCGTGCACCATGAGCCGGTCCGGCGCGATCGCGACCGGCAGGCCCGGAGCCCGGCTCACCAAGGCGCCGATGGCGCCCTCGTATAGGACGGACACGGGTGCGCCGGCGACGCCGCTCGCGCGAAACGCGGGCGCATCGTCGGAGGGCGCGTCGACGAAGCCGTACACGTACACTCCAGCCACCGGCCGCCTCCTTCCCGCCTTCGCACGGCCTTTGCCTAGGCGCGACGGGACACCAGGATCTCCAGGGCGTCGTGCCCCAGTCGCCAGCGCGTGGAGCCGGGCTGGGCGTCCGGGGGGAAGACGACGACTCGGCACCACACGCCCATCGCGCCAACCGTCCGGACGAACAGCACCCGGCCACTCCAGATGAGCCGCAGGTCGCCGCTCGCCGGCACGTCAAGCGTCACGCGGTAGGCGTCGCCCTCGCGGCGAAGGCGAACCGCCCGACCGGTCGGGCCGGGGGCTAGGACTCCGGGCGTGGCGAGGCTCGTCGCGCGCATGCCGGCGACGACCAGCGCCGGCATGGAGAGCGAGCCCGCCCCCAAGGCGGCCCGACTGCCGAGGGCCGCGACGGCACGCCCGATGGTAGAT
>JAKASY010000300.1 GCA_021817625.1 Bacillota bacterium
TATGTCGTGTTCGCCCGCACCGGCACCGACCCGCAAAGGCGGCAGATCTCGGCCTTCATCCTCGACAAGGGCATGCCCGGCCTGTCCTTCGGGCCGCCCGAGAGGAAGATGGGCCTCTCCGCCTCCCACACCACGCAGGTGTTCATGGACGACGTGATGGTGCCGGCGGACCGGCTCCTGGGCGAGAAGGACCACGGCATGCGCATCGCCCTGTCCACGCTGGACGCGGGCCGTGTGGGCATCGCCGCCCAGGCGGTCGGCATCGCCCAGGCCGCGCTGGACACGGCGGCCGCCTATGCCCTCGAGCGTCGCCAGTTCGGGCGGCCGATCGCCGAGCACCAGGGCGTGCAGTGGATCCTGGCGGAGATGGCCGCCGATGTCGAGGCCGCTCGCTGGCTGTTCTACCGTAGCGCCTGGCTGTACGGGCAGGGCGTGCGTGCGACGGAGGAGATCGCGAAGGCCAAGCTCGTGGCCTCCACGGTTGCCAACCGGCACGTACCGCAGGCGCTGCGCGTGCTCGGCGGCTACGGCTACCTGAAGGACCACCCGATGGAGCGCTACGTTCGGGATGTGAAGGTGACGGAGATCTACGAGGGCACGTCCGAGGTCATGAAGATGATCATCGCACGGGGGGTCCTGGAGGCGGCGGGGGCGCGGGCCCAGGCCTGAGGGCACGGCGCGCACGGGGCGCGCCGGAAGGCGAATGCCATCGGACAGCGAAGATGGGGCGCGCGGTCCTCGACCGCGCGCCTTGTCGTGCTCGCAAGATGGCCCAGAAGGGACGGACGGGCACGCTCGACGTGATCGGCGCAGGCTTCGGTCGCACGGGCACGGCGTCGCTCAAGGGTGCCCTGGAGCTCTTGGGCCTGGCCCCTTGCTACCACATGTTCGAAGTATCCAGGAATCCCGGCCACGTGGATCTGTGGCTCAAGGCGACCGACGGACGCCTGGGCGACTGGGAGGAGGTCTTCGCTGGCTACCGGGCCGCGGTCGACTGGCCGGCGAGCGCCTTCTACGCGGCCCTGATGGCGCGCTACCCCGACGCCCGGGTGATCCTCACGGTGCGCGACCCGAACGCGTGGTACGCGAGCGCCATGGCCACGATCTACGACCCGGCCCGAACGAGCGAGATGGGCCGGCGCATCATCTGGGACGGCGTGTTCGACGGCCGCTTCGCCGACCGCGAGCATGCCCTCGCCGTCTACCGACGCCACGCCGACGAGGTGCGCCGCCGCGTGCCACCCGAGAGGCTCCTCGTCTACGACGTGCGCGAGGGCTGGGAGCCGCTGTGCCGTTTCCTGGCGCTCGACCCTCCGGCCGCGCCGTTTCTCCCCGCGTGAACACCACCGCAGAGTTCCAGGCCCGCCGCGCTGCCCGGGAGGCCGCCGGCGCGCAGTAGGTCCATCCGCGCACCCGGCGAAGGAGGTCCCGCATGCTGGACGTGATCGGCGCCGGCTTCGGCCGCACCGGCACGATGTCCCTGAAGACGGCGCTCGAGCAGATCGACCTCGGCCCGTGCTACCACATGTTCGAGGTGTTTCAGAACCCGGACCACGACGCCCTCTGGCTTCAGGCGCACGATGGCAGCCTCGCCGACTGGGAGGAGATCTTCGCCCGCTACCGTTCGGCCGTCGACTGGCCGGCCAGCGCCTTTTACGCCCCGCTCATGCGGCGCTACCCCGAGGCCAAGGTGGTCCTCACGGTGCGCGAGCCGGACGCCTGGTACGAGAGTGCCCGCATGACGATCCACGCCCGGGTCGACGAGTCCGGCGCCGCGGACGAGACCCTCGGCGACCAGATGCGCAGGCGCATCATCTGGCAGGGCGTGTTCGACGGCCGGTTCGACGACAGGGCCCACGCCATCGGCGTGTTCGAGCGCCACCTCGACGAGGTTCGCCGCAAGGTGCCGCCGGAGCGGCTGCTCGTGTACGACGTGCGCGAGGGCTGGGGGCCGCTGTGCCGCTTCCTCGGCCGGCCGGAGCCGGACGCCCCGTTTCCCTACCTGAACACGGGCGAGGACTTCCGCCGCCGCGCGGCGGAGCGCCGCCCCGCCCGGTAGGCGGCCGGCCGGCTCGGCGCGCCTACGTGCCGGAGGTCTCGGCCCCGGCCGGGGGGTAGCGACGCCGCCCCCGGCCGAGGTTGCCCTCGTGCAGGGTGCGCTTTCGCTCGTACATCGACTGCTCTGCCCGAAACACGACGGCGCGCGCGGGCGCCGCGCCTAGGCGGTCCGCCGTGCCCGCCGACATCGACAGGCGGTACTGCGGGCGGTCCGCGACCAGCGCGCCGCCGAGAACGGTCAGGCGCGGCCCCGTGTTCCACGCCTCGAGGGCGTGCTCGAGGCGGTCCGGCGCGGGCGCGAGCGTGTCCGGCTCCTGGCTGATGGCGATGAACTCGTCGCCGTACGGACGAAAGGTCATGGCCCGCCCGCCGACGGCCATCGTCACGATCTGGCCGGCGGCGAGGATGTACTGGTCGCCCACGCGATGGCCGAACTCGTCGTTCACGGTCTTCAGGTTGTCGAGGTCGGCGAACAGAGCCGAGAAGGGTGGCTGGGGCGCGCCGTCCAGTTCGGCGAGGATCTCGTCCAGGAAGGCTCCGTTGTACATGTGCGTGAGGGCGTCCTGCCGCAGCGCGAACTCGCGCTCCAAGAGCTCGCTGGCGAGGTTCGCGAACAGGGCCAGGGTACGCACGGAGTACGGCGTCGGCACCGTGCCCGTCACGGGGTCGTCCGCGGTGAGGAAGCCGAAGAGGTGGCCGCTGCGGCTCAAGAGCGTCGCCAGGAACATGTCGTCGGGATGCCAGTCGTGGAAGGCCTCGCGCGGCAGGTCGGAGCGGACCACGGCGGGGTGGGACTCCAGGAGACGGGCCGGGATATAATAGCAGTGCTCTCCCAGGTGGGCGCCTTCGGCCTCCAACCGCCGAACCTCGTCGCGCGTGAGAGAGGGCTGGCGGCGCAGCCGGGCGATCTCCGCCGCGGGTAGGCCGTCGCCGCCGACCAGAACCGCCTCCGTCAGCTCGTGCTGGTAGACCGACACGAGGCAGCGACGGAACAGACCGCTTTCGACCACGCCGCGGGCGATGACCGTCAGCTTGTCCTGCAGCGTCGCGGCCTGCACGATCCCCTCGGAGGCGCGCAGGAAGGCCCGGAACTGCTGCAATTCGGCGCCGGCCGCTTCCATCGTCCCCGTCTCCTTGTCGCTTTGCGCCAGCGCCCGCCGCGGCGCCGCGCCGCGCGACCTGATTCGCTAGAATTCGCGCCTTGGCGACAGAATTCCTGTCGACTGGAAGGCATTCCCTGTTGGTGGGAGGCTGGCCGTGATACGTATCGTGCTGTCGGGCGCCTCCGGCCGAACGGGGCGGGAAGTGGGGCGGGCGGTCGTAGCCGCGGCCGACTGCGCGCTCGTGGGCGCCCTGGGCGAGGCGAGTGTCGGGCGGGACGTGGGCGAGGTGCTGGGGCTCGGCACGCTCGGCTTCGCGGTCAGCCCGGACCTTGACGCGACGGGGGCGGAGGCCGGGGCGGTGCTCGTCGACTTCAGCCAGGCGCCGGCCGCGCGGCGTCACGTGCCGGAGGCGCTGCGCCGCGGCATGCCGGCCGTTGTCGGCACCACGGGCCTCGGCCCGGACGACCTGTCCGCCTTCGAGGAGGCCGCACGGGCAGGGGGCGTGGGCGCCTGCGTGATCGCGAACTTCTCGGTCGGCGCTGCGCTCAGCGCCCGCCTCGCCGCCCTGGCCGCCGAGCTCTTTCCCGACGTGGAGATCGTGGAGCTGCACGGCAGCCACAAGCGCGACCGGCCGTCCGGCACCGCGGCCGCGCTCGCCCGCAGCCTGGAGGACCGGCCGGGCGGTCGCGGCGTGGCCGTGCACTCCGTGCGGCTGCCGGGCCTCGTGGCCCACCAGGAGGTGCTCATGGGCCGGCCCGGCGAACTCCTCACCATCCGGCATGACGTGTTCGGGCGCGAGGCGTACGCCGCCGGCGTGCTTGTGGCCGTGCGCCGCGCCCACGCGCTGCGGGGGGTCGTCACCCGCCTGGAAGAGGTCTGGGAGGCGACCTGACCGAAGCCGCTGGCGGGAGGCTTGGCGATGAACGACTCGCGGGCCCTGCGCCTGCGCGGCGAAGGGCTTCTGACCGCGGGCAAGGTGGCGCGCGGCCAGGACCTCCTCGTGGCGGCGGGACGCGTCGTCGGCACCATCGCGTCCTCCCGGGCCGCGCCCGGGTACACGCTCGTGCCGGTCAAGGGCCTTGTGGCAGCCGGCCTGGTCGACATGCACTGCCACTGCGGCTGCGGCGTGGTGCT
>JAKASY010000301.1 GCA_021817625.1 Bacillota bacterium
CGGCCGACGGTTGGCGATGGTCTCCGACGAGGGCGACGACGAGGCGCTCGAGCTGCGCGCCGTCGACGCCACGTCGGTGACGCGCCTGGGCGCGGGGGAGCTCGGCCGCGTGTACCAGCTCGCGCTGTCGCCCAAGGGGGACAGCGCCGCCGTCACCAACCACCGCAACGAGCTTCTCCTCGTGGACCTCGAGGGCGGTCGCGTGAGCGTGGCCGACCGTAGCGCGTATGGCCGCATCACCGGCGTGGCCTGGTCGGGTGACGGGCGCTGGCTCGCGTACAGCTGGCCCGACTCGGCCAAGACGGCCGCCGTCCGCCTGTTCGACCGGCAGGGCGGCTCGGCGCACACGGTCACACGGCCGGTGCTGCAGGACTACGCCCCCACGTTCGATCCGGGCGGGCGCTACCTGTACTTCCTCTCCGCCCGCGTCTACGACCCGTCGTACGACACCCTGCAGTTCGCCATGTCGTTCCAGCGCGGCACCCGGCCCTACGCGATCACCCTGCGCAAGGACGTGGAGAATCCCTTCCTCGCCCAGCCGAGGCCCCTCACGGAGGAGGGCGCTGCCGGGGCCGCCGGCGGCGCTGCCGCGGCGGCCCCGGCGGAGAGCGCGCCCGGGCCGGTCGAGATCGACCTCGATGGCATCCAGGACCGCGTGCTGGCGGTGCCCATGAACGAGGGCCGCTACGAGCAGATCGCCGCCGCGGCGGACAAGGTGTTCGCCCTGTCGCTGCCGATCCGCGGCGAGCTGGGCCAGGAGATGACGGAGCCCGAGGCCAAGGGCGAGATCTGGGCGTACGATCTCAAGGAGCATACGGCCGAGCTGTGGGCATCGGGCGTGAGCGACTTCCGGCTGTGCCCCTCGGGCAAGGCGCTGGCGTATCGAAGCGGCGAGCGACTGCGCGTCGTCCGTGCCGCCGAGAAGCCGGACGACGGCGCCAAGGACGCTGGCGCGCCGGAGTCAGGTCGAAAGAGCGGCTGGATCGACCTTGGGCGGGTCAAGGTCGCGGTCGAGCCCGCGGCCGAGTGGGCACAGATGGTGCGCGAGGCGTGGCGCAACATGCGCGACCACTTCTGGGCGGCGGACATGTCCGGCGTCGACTGGCAGGCGGTGTACGAGCGCTACGCGCCCCTCGTCGGGCGGGTCGGCACCCGCGAGGAGCTGTTCGACCTCGTATGGGAGATGCAGGCCGAGCTGGGCACCTCCCACGCCTACGTCTGGAGCACGGAGCTGTCCGACGGCGCGAGGTACCCGGTGGGCCACCTGGGCGCAGAGTTCGCGTTCGACCCCGGGGCCGGCGGCTACCGCGTCACGCGCGTGGTCCAGGGCGACACGTGGAACCAGGAGCAGGACTCCCCCCTGCGCACGCCCGGCGCGAACGTCACCCCGGGCGACGTGCTCGTCGCCGTGAACGGTCAGCGCCTGGACGCGCGCCTCACGCCGGAGGCGGCGCTCGTGCATCAGGCGGGCGCGGAGGTGCGCCTCACGTTCGCCGGGCCGGGCGGCGAGCGCGGCGTCACGGTCGTCGCCCTACGCAGCGAGACGCCCGCCCGCTACCGCGAATGGGTGGAGCGCAACCGCGCCTATGTTCACGAGGCGACGGGCGGGCGCGTGGGCTACGTGCACGTGCCGAACATGATGGCGCAGGGCTACTCCGAGTTCCACCGGGGCTTCCGGACGGAGTCGCAGCGCGAGGCCCTGGTCGTGGACGTGCGCTACAACGGCGGCGGGCACGTGTCGCAGATGCTGATCGAGCGCCTTCGGCGGGTGATCATCGGCTACGACGTGCCGCGCTGGGCGGCGCCATCGTCCTATCCGGAGGATGCCGTGCGCGGCCCGATCGTCTGCCTAACGAACGAGGCCGCGGGCTCGGACGGCGACATCTTCAGCCAGGCGTTCAAGAGCTACGGCCTCGGCCCGCTGATCGGCACCCGGACCTGGGGCGGCGTGATCGGCATCTCTGGCGAGCGGGCCCTGGTCGATGGCACGGTCACCACCCAGCCGGAGTTCTCCTACTGGTTCAAAGATCTCGGCTGGGCGGTCGAAAACCACGGCGTCGACCCGGACATCGTGGTCGAGGACCCGCCCCTCGACTTCGGGCGCGGCCGGGACGCTCAGCTCGAGCGCTCGGTGGCCGAGTGCCTGCGCCTGCTCGAGTCGCGTGGCGGGGCCCCCGTCCCGGACTTCGGGCCCAGGCCGCGCCGCACCCTGCCGACGGCTCTGCCGCCGCGCTAGAGCCGCGTCCGGCCCGTTCCCACATCCGAGCCAAGGGGGGCCCGCCCACGGTATGCCCTACGTCCGCTATCCGACGATTGCCGGCGACCGCGTGGTGTTCGTCAGTGAGGACGACCTGTGGGAGGCACCGGTCGAGGGAGGCGGCGCGCGTCGCCTGACCCGGCTCGCCGCTGCGCCGGCACAGCCGCTCCTGTCGCCCGACGGCGCGACGGTCGCGTTCGTGGGACGCGAGGAGGGCGGCGCCGACCTCTACGCCACGGCCGCATCCGGCGGGCCGCTCAGGCGCCTCACGTACCTCGGCGACGTGAGCGCCGTCACCGCCTTCGATGGCGCGGGCCGCGTCGTGGTGGCGAGCGCCGCGAGGAGCCCGTTCGCCGCCCGCCGCCTCCTCTACGCGGTGGCCATGGACGGCGGCGAGCCGTCGCCCCTGCCGTTCGGTCCGGCGAGCGCCGTCGCCTACGGGCCCGGCGGGCGGATCGCGCTGGAGCAGGGAAGCGGGCGTGAGCCGGCCCACTGGAAGCGCTACCGCGGCGGCCGCAGGGGACGGCTGTGGGTGCGGCCGGGGACGCGCGCCGCCTTCCGCCCCCTGCCGGAGGTGGAGGGCAACGTCCAGTCCCCGATGTGGCTGGGGGCGCGCCTGTACTTCCTGAGCGATCATGAAGGCTACGGCAACCTGTACTCGTGCGCCGACGACGGCACGGACCTGCGCCGCCACAGCACCCACGGCCCCGCTTACGCGCGCAACGCGCGCACGGACGGGGTGCGCATCGTCTACCATTGCGCCGGAGACCTGTACGTGTACGACCCCGCGTGGGAGGCGCCGCGCGCCGTCGCGGTCACGCTGCTCGGGGGCGGGCGCGGGCCGGGGCGGCGGCTCCTCGAAGCGCGCGCGCACGCAACGGAGTATGACCCCAGGCCGGACGGCAGCGGCCTCGCCCTCGTGAGCCGCGGCCGCCTGTTCTCGATGGCCGGCTGGGAGGGTGCGGCCGTGCAGCTGGGCCAGCGCCAGGGCGTGCGCTACCGCCTAGCGGCGCACCTACCCGACGCCGCGCACGTGGTCGCGGTCTCGGACGCGGGCGGCGAGGAGGCGCTCGAGATCCACAGCGTGGACGGCAGGGCGCCGGCCCGCCGCCTGGACGGCGCGGACGTCGGCTACGCGCTGAGCCTGAGCGTGCGGCCGACGGGGCTCACGGTCGCGCTCACGAACGAGCGCCTGGAGCTCCTGCTTGTCGACCTCGACAGCGGCTCGGCGCGCGTCGTCGACCGGGCCCGCCTCGGGCGCATCGCCGACCTGGCGTGGTCGGCCGACGGCCGCTACCTCGCGTACAGCTACCCCGAGACGCGGCAGACCCGCGGGCTGCGCCTGTTCGACCTGGAGAGCGCCCGCGTCCATGCCCTGACGCGGCCCGTGCTCAGCGACTTCTCCCCGGCCTTCGACCCCCGCGGCGGCTACCTGTACTTCCTGTCCAAGCGGGTGTTCGACCCCGTGGGCGACAACCTCGAGTTCGCCTTCTCCTTCCCCCGCGGCGTCCGCCCCTACGCCCTCGTGCTCGAGCGGGACGGCGACGACCCGTTCCGGGCCCTGCCGCGACCGCCGGGCGCCCCAAGGGCGGCGTCTGGCGACGGCCGGGGCGGTGAGGGCGCGGACCCGGCCGGCGAGGGCCCGCGCCGCGAGGTGCGCGTCGACCTCGAAGGCATCGGGGACCGTGTCCTGGCCTTTCCCGTGCCGGAGGGCCGCTACGCGCAGCTCGCGGCGCTGGACGGCGGGCGCGTAGTCTACCTCGAGGAGCCGCTCGAGGTGCGACGGCCGCTGCGCGACGCAAACGGGCGCGGGCACGGCACGCTGCGCCTCTACGACCTGGCCGAGCGTCGAGCCGAGGTTCTGGCCGAGCAGGTGGACGGCTTCGCGCTGTCCCTCGACAGGAAGGTCATGGCCTATCGCTCCGGCCGCCGGCTTCGCCTTGTCCAGGCGGGCGCCAAGGTGGACGAGGGGCGCGGCGACGAGGGCGGCCGGCGCTCGGGCTGGGTCGACCTGGACCGGGCCAGGTTCGAGGTCG
>JAKASY010000302.1 GCA_021817625.1 Bacillota bacterium
AATCGGGAGGGCTGAGGGAAAGACGCCGGCATTGGCCGGCGTCTTCGTTTGTCCGGACAGCACGTAACGGCCGCCAGGAGGCGCAGTTCGCCCAGGACCGGTCAATAATCCGGATGGCTGGCGGCGCAGGAACTGGCAGGATTCCCTGCGTGCTACCGTAGACCGAACCCCGGCCGCGCGGGCCGCGATCGGAGTCCTGGGGTGGGGGTGAGGGGTCCACTGTTGTTGCCGTGTCGTGCTAACCAACTTGCTAACCAAATCCCCGTGCCGTCGGGGGTCCAGCCGTGACAGTCAGGGAATGTCAGAGCCGAGAAACCGCGTCAGACGGGGGTTGTCGGGGCGGTGAGGGGCTGGCCGTGGCATTGGCCGAGCGGCTTAAAATCCTCTGGTGGCGACACCGTGTGGGTTCGACTCCCACCCCCGGTACCATTTGACCTGGAGCCAATTGCGCGGGCCTCCACAGGCTTACGCACTCGAGGCGGCGACCGCCCTGAGCCTGGGCGACGTCCTCCTGTCCCGAGCGGAGCGCACGTGGCGGCGCTCAGTACGGCATCGGCGCGGACGTGACCTCGCCTGCGGCGGACGTGGTGATGAGTTCGCAGCCGGGCTCGACGGACAGATCCTCGATCTGGCCACCGGCGACCGCCACCCTGTGCCAGTGGACGCCGCCGTCCACGCTGGTGTAGAGCACGCTGCCGGTGGCCAGGGCGGCGCACGCGCCGACCAGGGACATGGAAGCACCGAAGTAGGCGGGCGGGTAGGGTGACGGCAGGCTTTGCCCTACGAGCCATGCCGCGTGCGGTCCGGCGGCCGCCTCGATCTCGAAGCCGCCCTCGGCCGCGGGAGCAGCGAGCAGCGCGCCGCCTTGCGCGCCAAACGCCGCGAGTGGTGTCTGATAGGCCGTGGAGGCCCGTGAGAGCATTGTCCACGTACGTCCGCCGTCTTTCGTGCGCTGCCACGAAAGCCACTGGCCCGCCGTGATGATGCGCTCACCTGCGAGTGCGCTCGTCATGTGAAGGGCCTCGACCGTGTAGTTGCCGCTCGCCACGCGCCGCCATGTGCGTCCGCCGTCGGTCGTGCGCCAGACGGCGCCGAGCCCGTCGCTCGCCAGCCACTCACCATAGACGTATCCGACGTGCCGCGTGACGAACTGGCCGCCGGTCAGCTCGGTGTCGGCGATCGAGGCCACAACACGCCACGTGCCGCCGCCGTTATTCGAAGCGACAATGGCGCCGCTGTCGCTGGGCGTGCCGCCGCCGAACAGGGCCTCGTCGGATGGACCGGCGAGCGGGACGAGGGGCCCGACCGCGGGCGCCACCTGCCGGATCGTCAAGCGGCCGCGCCGGCCGATGCTCATGCGCAGGAGGTACCCGGCCCCCACCTGGCTGAGCGGCCCGTCGCCGCCCGTGAGCCAGATCGCATCGGCGCCGTCCCACGCCGCGCCGTACACCTGGTGGCCGGCGAGGCCGGCCAGGCGCATCCACGAGCGGCCTGCGTCCAGCGTGAGGGCAAGGCCGCCCTCGGCGGCCCCGGCGCCCGTCCCAACGACGGCGAAGGCACGGTCGGGGAGCACACCCTCGGGTGCCCCCGCGAAGCCGGGACCGCCAGCCAGCACGTTGCCGCCCCAAGCGAACGCCTTGGCGACCTCCGTCCAAGAGGCACCGCCGTCGCTGCTGCGGTACAGGGCGCCGATGCCGCTCGCCATGCTGCCGCCGCCCGGAATCGGCGCCTCGAACCAGGCCGTGCTTCCGTGCACGGACATGGCCAGGCCGTAGCTGTTGGCCTGGTAGTTGTCGCCCGGCGGGTGAAGGACCGTGCGCCACGACCGGCCCGCGTCGACGCTCCTCAGGACGAGCGCCTGGCACGAGGCGTACCCGCTCGGGCACGCGTAGCCGTCGGCCAGGAGAAGGCGCGTCCCCTGGGCCGCGAAGCCCCAGGTGCCGAGGTCCGGTACGGCGACCCGCTGCCACGTTTGCCCTTCGTCCGCGGTCCGCCAGAGGGCTGGCGTGCCGCACCAAAGGTACGTGCACTTGGTGCCCAAGACCGTCTCGACGTAACCCACCTGGGCGGTCGTGCGCAGGGCCGCGTCGATTCTGCCGGGGGGAACGGCGAGGCGCTGCCACGTGCGGCCGCCGTCGGTGGTTGCGTGGAGCGCCGACGAGCAGGTCGTGCGCGTGCACGGGCCCTGGGTCCACAGCCAGCCGTCGGTCGGGGTGGCGAAGGTGAACGCCTCGACCGTGCCGGGCAGGGAGGCGACGGCCTTCCAGGTCGAGCCACCGTCGCGGCTCTGCAGGACGCGCGACCCGCCGTGGGGCGCCGCTTCGACCACGAGGCCGTCGTCCGCGGCGGCGAACGCGATCACCCCGTACGCGGCCGCGCCCGGCGTGGCGCGGACGGTCCACCCCGGGCCGCTTGCCGACGCGGGCAGCGCGAGGCAGAGCGCCAGGGCGGCGACCACTGCGCTGGCGAAGGGAGAGATCCGCAAGGGCGGCCGCCTCCTTCGCCTTGCTCTCCTCCTTGACTCTTCGAGGTCGGTTTCGCGGCCTGGGTGCGATCCTCCCGGTGGCGCCGTCGAGGCCTGCAAGTTGTCGGCGGCCTCCTGAGGCGGATCAAGCCGAGGGCCGAGACTGTGCGGCTAAGGCGCGGGGCACGCTCGAGAAGGCGCCTCGTCGGACCGGGCCTGAGGGGCAACACGCGCTGGGTACGATCCAGAGCCTGGATCCGGCTCTTCTCGTCCACGCATGAGACGGCCGCTTGCTCGGGCTGGTTGGGGTATAGGCCGACGACGTCGATGTGCTTCTCCCTTGACGGTCTTCACCCAGTGCGGCTTGAGGCCGCGCGCCGCCCAGATGCTCACTCTTCGCATCGATGCGTTTCTCCACGGCGAGACTGGGCCGGCGCACGCGTGGGCCACAAGGCACTGCAGCAAGTCGCCGGCCCCGCGTGCTGCGGGGCCGGCGCCCTCAGGTGCGCGGCTGGGCCGGCTGGAGCTCTAGCACGACGTGAAGTCGACGCGATCCACCGTGACGGTTCCGTTGGCGTTCACCGTGACGTGCACGCTGGCGGTAACCCCGAAGTTCGGGGCCGAGCCCGTGCCGACGAAGTTCAGGTGCTCGACGACGGTTTCCTCGCCGGTGCCACTCACGCTCACGTTCGCGTTCTCGCTGGCACCGCCGGTGATATGGTACGTCGCGCCCGTGGTCAGGTCGACGCCGTGGGCACGTCCTGGAAGTTTATGCTCAAGTCAAGGTGCAGCGCGCCGTTGCCGCTCTGCACCTGGTTCACCTGGAGGTGCTCTGAGCCGCTGAGCGAGACGGTGACTCCGTTGCACAGGTACGTGTATCCAGAAATAGGTACTGTCTGCTGCACGGAACCGCCCAGCGCCGCCACCGGGGCGCCGGCAATCACCAGTCCGGCTGCCAATGCAGCCATCCAACCGCGCATCCCGAGTCCGCCTCTTCGGCGACTTGGCACGTGCCGCGGAGTGGCTCTGGACCAGCCTACGGCGTCCTTCGGTGCGTTCCCCGACAGCCTACGGCACACGCCAGGGATAAACGATGAAATTTGCCGGCTTGGCTGTGCCTTCCTTCGCATCCAGAATGTGTGTCTCGCCGCGGCGCCGTCTAGGCCACGCGGTCAATCCGCGGGGCACGGTGCGCGTTCGAGTCCCACCCCCGGTATCCAATGGGCCACAGCCAGGGCGAGGCCGAGACCGGCCTCGAGTCGGCCGCTCCCGACCCATCGCGGCGTGGCGCTTCGACGGCGGCCGCCCCCCAGCGTGCCGGCCTCCTGCCGGGTCGGGCTGAGGCGCTCAAGAGGACGGGCCGTCGCAGCCTAGAATCCTGCGACCACGCCCCGGCTGCTCGGCCCCTTGGCGGCCCCGCCCGGTAACGGCCCCGGACCCACGGGTGGTGTCACGTGAGGCGGCGTGCCGCGCGCGCTGCCCCCCGGCGGTGTGCGAGGGCACCGGGCGGAGGTGAGCGACGGGGGAGGGAGCGTCGTGGAGGACGAGGTACGTGCGGCGACCGGCCGCAGCCGGCAGGAGCCCCGCATCACCGTCGGGAGGATCTACGATCCCTGGCCGGAAGGCACGACACGCGTGCTCGTGGACCGCCTCTGGCCAAGGGGTGTGCGCAAGGACTCCGCGCCGTGGGAGCTGTGGCTCAAGAACGCGGCGCCATCGGGCGCGCTGCGCCAGTGGTACCACGCCCACCCGGAGGAGTACGAGGCGTTCCGGGCCCGCTACGAGGAGGAGCTCGCGGCGCCGGGGGCCGCCGCGGCGCTGGCGCAGC
>JAKASY010000303.1 GCA_021817625.1 Bacillota bacterium
GACCACCCTGTCTGCAAGCCTGCAGAGCGTGACGCAGAGCCTTCAGACGCTGGAGCGGGAGACGGGTGCGGCGTGCGCGGCGTCGTCCGGCGGCAAGGGCCCGAACACGTACAACCGCCAGAAGAACACGCAGGGGGTGGCGCCCGACTGCGCGCCGTCGACGCTCTACGGACAGATTGCGAGCGTGGCTCACACGGTGCGCGCGCTCTCGACCAGCGTCCAGTCGCAGCTGCCGAGCCTTACGGCGGCGCTTGGGAGCGACGCCAAGGAGATCGCGGCGCTGACCCGGGCCGTCGCGTCGCTCACGAGCAACTACCAGACCCTTGCCGCAAGGGCCCCGGTGGCCGGCCCGCGAGGACCCACGGGGCCGCCCGGACCCCAGGGGCCCACCGGCGCGCAGGGCGCGGAGGGCCCCGCGGGGCCGCCCGGTCCACAGGGACCCGCCGGCGCCTCGGGCACCCTCATCGCCACGCCCGGGTCGTACACGTACACCGTGCCGCCCGGCGTCCAGACCCTGATCGTCTACGTCCAGGGCGGCGGGGGCGGCGGCGAGGGCGCCGCGGCCGACGGTGCGCAGAGCAACGGCGGCGGCCAGGGCGGCCTGTGCGAGGTCATGCTCCCGGTCGTACCGGGTGACGTGGTCAGCGGAACGGTCGGCGCGGGTGGCGTCGGCGGCAGCGCCGTGGGCAACGCTGGGACGAGCGGTCAGGACAGCACGGCGCTCCTCAACGGAAGCCAGGTCGCCGACGTTCAGGGCGGAGGCGGCGGCGGCAGCGCTGGTGCGGGCGTCGGCGGTACGGCCAACCTAACGGGCGCACCCATCGTCGTTCTCGACGCCACAGGCATCCCGGGCACGGACACGACGGGCGGCGGCGTGCAAGGCGCACTGGGCTCGGGCGGGGCCCCCGGCGTCGCCGGCGGCAGCGGCGGCAGTGGCGGCAACGGCTACGTGTTCATCGAGGCGGTCACCTGAGTCGGAGGCGAGACGGGCGCGACTGCCCGACGGAGGGCCGTCGGTGCTCGTGCGCTCCGCGCGAGCCCGCAGCGGAAACCGTCCGGGGGGTGGCGGCCGTACGAGCCCGGATGGGACGGGGCGCAGGCCCTGCCCGTCCCCGCTGCAGGCGGCCACGCCGGCCGCGCGCCACGCCTTTCCCGGTATGGGCTCCGGGCGCGGCCGCGAGCCGTGCGCGGCTGGCGCCCTTGCGCCCCCGCGCGGCCGCTGCTAGCCTAGGAAACCTCGCGGCAGCGTGCCGCAACCGGGGAGGGAAGGCCGCTGCGACGCTTGGCTGCCCACTTGCCGGCGCTGCTCCGGGAGGCGCCGTTTCGCGGCTACTGGGCCGGCCGCACGCTCTCGCAGCTGGGCGACCAGATCCGCGGCCTCGCCCTGCCGCTCACCGCGGTCACCGCCCTGCACGCCGGCGGCACGGCCATGGGCCTGCTATCCGCCGCCGGCACCCTGCCGTCGCTCGCCTTCGCGCTTCACGCCGGCGCCTTTGTGGACCGGCGCGGCGGGCGGCGGCAGATCATGCTGTGGGCGGACCTGGGCCGGGCGGCGCTGGTGGCGGCCGTGCCTGCGCTGTGGGCCGCGCGCCGCCTCTCGCTGCCCGTCCTGCTGGCGCTCGCCTTCGCCATCGGCGTCCTGTCGGTGCTCTTCCGCGTCGCCTCCGGCACGCTGTTCGTCGCCCTCGTGCCGAAGGAGCGCTACGTCGAGGCGAGCGCCCTGCTCACGCAGGGCCGGGCGGGCGCGTTCCTGGCCGGGCCCGCGCTCGGCGGCGCGCTGATCCAGTTCCTGTCGGCGCCGGTCGCGCTCCTGGCCGACGGCCTGTCGTTCCTTGCCTCCGCGCTCTCGCTCGCGCGCATCCGGCCCGAGGAGCCGCCGCCAGCCATGGCGGGACGGGGCGAGCTCCTGCAGGGAGTCTCGGCCGCGTGGCGCTCGCCGATCCTGCGCGGCCTGTGGCTGAGCGGTAGCGTGACCGCCCTCTTCAAGTGGGTGTTCATGGCGCTCTACGTGCTCTACATGACGCGCGACCTTCACATCACGCCGGCCGAGATGGGCCTGATCCTCGGCCCGAGCTCGATCGGCGCCGTCGCCTCCGCCCTTGCGGTGCGCTCCTCTGCCGCCCGCTTCGGCGTGGGGCCCACGCTCGTCGCGGGCACGGCGCTCTACACCCTGCCGATGCTGGCCGTGCCCCTCGCCGGCGGGCCGCACGCGCTGGTCGTCGCCCTCCTGTTCGCCGTCGAGGGCACGATCGCCGCCGGCCTCATGGCCATGGACGTCGCGACGGCGGCCATCCAGGCCACCGCCATCGCGGACGAGGTGCGCTCGCGCGTCCTGGGCGCGTTCGCGCTCACCACCACGGGGCTCGCGCCGGTCGGCGCGCTTCTCGCTGCCCTCGGCTCGGCCGCCTTCGGGGTGCACGCGGCGATCGCCGTCGCCGCCGCCGGCTCGTGCCTTGGCGTCGCGGCCCTGTTTCCGGCCGTCGCCGGCCTGCGCCGCCTGGAGGACACTGCGCTCGGGGAGGAGGGGGCAGCGGTCGCTGGCCCCCCCTGACACGCTACGGAATCAGCTGGCGCGCCTGCGCCGCCAGAGCAGAAGGGCGACGATCACGACGACGACCAGGACCAGGACGGCGTCGACCCGGCTGACGGCGTGGCCGATGCTCTGCCAGTTGCCGCCAAGCGCCCGGCCGGCCAGGAGGAGCGCCAGCGTCCACGGCGCCGAGCCGATGAGGCTGTAAAGGAGGAAGGGGCCGAACGGCATCTCGGCCACGCCCGCGGGCAGCGAGATGTAGGTGCGCACGACGGGCAGAAGGCGGCCGATGACCACGCTCCAGCCGCCGTAGCGTGCGAAGAAGCGGTCGGCCTCGTCGAGGTGGCGCTCCCGGATCAGGACGTACCGGCCGTAGCGCACGAGCAGCGGGCGACCGCCGTAGCGGCCGATGATGTAGAGGAGGATGCCGCCCACGAGGCCGCCGGCGAGAGTGGCAAGTAGCGCGCCCAGGAGCGTGACGCGGCCGACGGCCACGAGATAGCCGCCGAACGGCAGGATGACCTCCGACGGCAGCGGGATGCCCGCGCTCTCCAGCAGCATGCCGGCGAACAGCGCCCAGTACCCGGCGTGGCTGAGCCAGGCGACGACCATGACACTCCTCCTTCATGGGTGCAGCGTCCGTTCGTGTGCCCAGGCCGATACACCTGCCGGGCAGGGCGTCCGGGCGGCGTGTCGAAGGCGCCATCATGCAGAGCCATACGGCTGGCGCCGGCCGGTCAGCACCGAGGAGCCGCCCGCGCGCACGCGCGGCCGCCCAAGCGCGTCTCGGCGCTGCCCTCGGCGCCCTTGGGCCCGAGGCCGTCGCGCTCCTGGACGCGCTTGGCGCCGTGCGCTTCCTCTCAGCCCCGCAGGCCGCCGAGATCGCCGGGGAGGCAGGCGCGCGGCGCGCCCTCACCGCCCTGCGCCGAGCCGGTCTCGCCGCCGCGCTACCCTACCGACCGGCGCCGCTCGCGCCCGTGCAGGCCGTGTGGTCGCTCACGCCGCTCGGGGCGCGCGCCGCCGTGGCGCGCGCCTCCCACCTCGCGGGCGAGGGCGGTCTGGCGGACCCCGGCCTGGGCCGCCGCGCCCGTCGCCTGGCCGCCGACCCGCTGTCCGCCCTATTCATGGCCCACGCCCTGGCCACGACCGACCTGTACCTGGCCGTCCGGCGGCGGGCGGGGTCGGCCTTCGCGTGGCGCTCGGGCGAGGAGGCGAGGGTGACGTTCCGCTCGTTCGCGAGCGCCGACGGGCGCGGCGTGCTCGTGCCCGACGCGATCGTCGCCCCGGCCGACTTGCCATACGGCGGCGACCCCCTCGCGCTCGGCGGCGCAGCCCTGGAGATCGACCGCGCAACGATGGGCCGGGCCGCGATCGAGCGCAAGCTCCTGCGCTACCGCGAGCGCGTGGCCGACCGCGGCCCGTTCGGCCCGGTCTTGTTCGTGGCCGAGGCCGAGGCGCGGCGGCGGTGGCTCGACAGCCTGATCCGGCAAAGCGGCCTCGAGGGCGCGGCGCTCGGCCCGGACGGAGCCGCCGGGGCGGCGGCGGCGGCGCTGGCAGGGGCCCTTACCTCGCACAGCGTCTAGGAGGGACGGGCGTGGGCAAGCTCATCGAGACCGCGCCTGTGAGCGCGGGCGGCCAGATCGAGCCCCTGGACTGGGCCCTCCCGTACCCGGATGGCGAGCACTCGACGTATGCCAGCGAGCGTGGTATGGAACAGTTGTCATTCAGCTGGACAGAGTTGGACAACTGCTCGCTCTCG
>JAKASY010000304.1 GCA_021817625.1 Bacillota bacterium
CAAACCCCGCAGAGCTTCTACCAGGCCCTCGGCTACGACTCGGCCCTGGTCATCCTCGACGCGCTGGTCAAGGACAAGGGGGTGTACAGCGGCAGCGCGCTGCGGAAGGCGATCGTGGCCCAGCACACCTTCGCGGGCGGTACGGGCACGTTCAGCTTCAACCCAAACGGCACCGTCGTCATGCCGGTGCTGATCAAGGAGATCAAGAACGGCGCCTTCGTCCCGGTCGCCAAGGGCAAGTACTGATCGCGTGGCCGCGCCGTCGGGCCACGCCGGCCCGCGGCGCGTCCGGCGCCATCGCGCCCGCCCCCGCGCGCAGGTCGCTGCGGCACCCGCACGCGGGGCGTCGCGTTCCGTGGCCGAATCGAGACGCGAGTCGAGGGAGGGAGCCCGGTGCCGTTCGTCCTTGAGATCCTCTACCAGGGTGCGCTTGCTGGCCTCCTGGCCCTCTCCTTCGCGGTCGTGTTCGTGCCGACGCGGATCTGGCACTTCGCCCACGGCGGCGTCTACGTTCTCGCGGCTGTGGTGTTCTGGTGGGCGAACTCGGGTCTGGGCTGGAGCGTCCTTCCGGCTTCAGTCTTGGCGATCGTCGCGAGCGGCATCGCGGGCGGCCTGATCCACCGCGGCCTGTACGCGCCGCTCGAGCGGCGCGGCGTCCTGCCGCTCGTCATCGTCATCGCCTCGATCGGCCTGATGACCGTCATGGGGGCCATTGCCCAGCTCCTCCTCGGTCCGGGCGGGGAGGGCGTCAGCTACACGCCGCACGCCGTCTACGTGTTCGGCGCCTACGCGAACACGGACATGTTCGCCGCACTCGCCCTGGTCGTTCTGCTCTACGTCGGCGGGCGCGCGCTCCTCAACCGCTCGCGCTTCGGCGCGGTCCTCAGGGCGATGGTCACGAGCCGGTCGTTCCTCGCGCTCCGCGGCATCGACACGGAGCGGCTTGCCACCGTGGCCTTCGTCATGGGCTCATGCCTCGTGGCCGTGCCCGCCATTCTCCTGGCGGCGGACTCCGGCGTGCAGGCGAGCGGGGGCACGGAGGCCGTCCTGATCGCCGCGATGGGCGTGTTCCTGGCCGGCACCGAGACCATCCTGGGAGCGCTCGGTGCGGGCTTCCTGCTAGGCGTGATCGGGCAGGTCGGCGGCTTGCTCCTCTCCTACCAGTGGCAGGACGCGATCATGTTTGCGGCGGCGGCCTTGTTCCTCCTCATTCGGCCGGCCGGGTTCAGCCAGGCCCTGCGAAGGGTGGTGTGAGCCACGACCCAGTACTTCGCCTACGAGGTCGGCCTGGTCGTCATCTACGCCCTCCTGGCCATGTCGCTCGACCTGACGTTTAGTTTCGGCGGCCTCTTCACTCTGAGCCAGGGCGCCCTGTTCGCGGTCGGCGCGTACACTGCGGCTCTCTGGCCGCCCGCCCTTGGCGGCGTCCCCGGCCAGCTCGCGGCCGCCATGGCAGGCGCCGCCGCCGTCGGTGTCATCGTGGCGGTGCTCAGCCTGCGTGTCTTGGGCGACTATCTCATCCTCGTCAGCTTTGCCGTCCAGGCGGTGGTGAGCGACCTGATCTCGAACCTGGCCCTGACCGGCGGTCAGGAGGGCCTTTCCAACATCGCCCCCCTCTTCGGCGGCGCCACGAGCCTCCTCACGGCCGCGTTCTGGCTGGCCATCCTGGGCGCCGTGTTCCTTGCCCTCCGTTCCGTGCAGCGAAGCGCCTTCGGCGCACGCTGGCTGTTCAGCCGGGACAACGGCGTGCTCGCGCAATCGGTCGGCATCTCTCCCTGGCGCGCCCGCCTATGGTGCTTCGCCGTCTCGGGTGCGGTCGCCGGCCTCGCAGGGCTTCTCTATGCCCACTACGCCAGCTACATCAGCCCCTCGAGCTTCGACTACAATGCCTCGATCTTCGCCGTGACCGGCGTCCTCCTGGGCGGCGGCGAGACCCTGATCGGGCCGGCGCTGGGCACTGCCGCGCTGTTTGCCCTACAGCAGGCCGTGGCCGTCCTGCCCGCGCCGGCCACATGGATCGGGCCGATCCAGCAGGGGATCTATGGCCTTATCCTGATCGTTGTGCCGTTCGTGCGTCCGCGAGGCCTGGTGGCGCAGCGCCTGAAGGTGCAGGCATGAGCGGCGCCGCGCTCTCGGTCGTCGACCTCACCGTGCGCTTTCGCGGCAACACGGCGCTGGACTCCGTCAGCCTCGACGTCGCGCCCGGCGCCGTGACGGGTCTGGTCGGTCTGAACGGCGCCGGGAAGTCGACGCTGCTTAACGCCATCTCCGGTTTCGTGCGCCCATGCCAAGGTCGCGTGCTTCTGGGCGGGCAGGACGTCACGGCCACTCCGCCCGAGGCGCGGGCCGCCGCCGGTCTGGGCCGCACGTTTCAGGGCGGGTCGGTGTTCGGCGCCTTGACCGTCGGGGAGAACCTCCGGGCGTTCTCACTCGCCGAGAACCGTCGCGCCGACCGCGGCCGCATGGCCGACTTCGTCCGTGCCTACGGCGGCGGCACCGACCTCGGCGCGGCCGTGCGCGAGCTGCCGGCGGGGGTGCGCAAGCTGGTCGGCTTCACTGCCCTCCTGGCCGACGCGGTGCGCGTGGCGCTCATCGACGAGCCCACGTCCGGGCTTACGGAGAGCGAGTACGAGCCCGTGATGAAGGCAATCGCCGATCTCGGCGCCGCGGGCGCGGCGGTGGTGCTCGTCGAGCACAACCTTCGCGTCGTGCGCGCGCTCTGCCCCGAGACCGTGTACATGGAGGCGGGCAGGGTGGCCATGCACGGGCCAACGGACGAGGTGCTCGGCTCGGACCTGGTAACGACCGCCTACGTGGGCGAGGCGCGCGCGTGAGCGCCCGGCTGTCCGTGCAGGGCCTCGCGGCGGGCTATGCCGGGGCCAGCGTCCTGCGCGGCGTCTCGCTGTCCGTCGAGGCGGGACAAGTCGTGGGCATCGTCGGCTTCAACGGGGTCGGCAAGACGACCCTCCTGGAGGCGGTCTCCGGCCGTCTCCGGGCGAGCGCGGGCACCGTCGCCCTGGACGACACCGACGTCACGCGCGTCGGCGCGGCCCTGCGCGCACGGGCGGGCATCATCTACGCGCCCGCGCGCATGGGCGTCGTGCCCAACCTGACGGTCGCCGAGAACTATCGCCTGAGCGTCCCCGGCGCGGACGTCGGCCACGCGCCGGCGGGCCTGCTCGAGGCCCTCGCGCCCCACTGGCGGCGGTTGGCGAGCGACCTCTCGGGCGGCCAGCAGAAGCTCCTGGCCGTGGCCTCGGCTATGGCCTTGGAGCCAAAGGTGCTGCTTGTGGACGAGCCGTCGGACGGCCTCGCGGAGGTCCTCGCGCGGCAGGTGTTCCAGGCCATTGCCGAGGCGGCGCTGCGGGGCGCGGCCGTGCTCGTCGCGGAGGAGAGCCTGCATCATCTCATGGCCGTGGCCGACCGTCTCGTGGTGATGCGCGACGGCCAGCTGACGGAGGCGCCTCCGGGCGACGGCCGAGAGATATACGCCCTGCTGTAGGGGCTCGTGGGAGGTGTGTTCCGTTGATCGACCGCGTAGAGGTCACGCCGATCGCCCTGCGCCTGCGCCGGCCGCTCCACTTTGCCGCCGGCGTCCTGTGGGACGAGGAGTACGTCGTGGTGCGCCTGCGCGACCGCTCCGGCGCGGTGGGAGAGGCCGTGGTGCCGGTGCGGCCGATGTTTTACGGCGAGTCGCAAACGTCGATGGTCGAGGCCCTGCGACGCTGGTTCGGCCCGGAGGTGCTCGGGCGGGAGGCGTTCGAGACGGAGCGTGCGCTCTCCGGCGCCTCGTCCCGCATACCGGCCAACGTGACGGCGAAGTGCGCGATCGAGCTCGCGCTATACGACCTCCAGGCCCGACTCGTCGGCCAGCCTCTGTACAACCTCCTCGGCGGTCGCCTCGCGGATCCAGTTGCTACCTACGTGCTCGGCCTCGGGAGCGTCGCCGAGGTGGCGGAGGAGGCGGCGACGGTTGCCGAGGCGCATGGCATCCGCGTCTTCAAGGTGAAGGTGGGGGCGGACTGGCGTCTCGGCGTCGAGGTGTGCCGCGAGCTTCGGCGAGAGCACGGCGCGGACGCAGTCCTGTACATCGACGCCAACCGGTCCTGGACCTACCATGAAGGCTTGCGCGCCCTCGCCGCCTTCGCCGACCTGGCCGTGGGCTGGGTCGAGGAGCCCCTCGCCACCGTGGACGGCCACGAGCGGCGCGCCTTTCGGCGACGGAGTCCGCTGCCGGTGATGCAGGACGAGACGCGCGTCACGGTGGAGGCGATCGCTGCCT
>JAKASY010000305.1 GCA_021817625.1 Bacillota bacterium
CACAGGCCGGTCAGGTGGTTCACGAGCTCGGCCGGCGTGCGCGTGCCCTCGCCCGCGCTGAAGGCGTCGAAGTGGGCAGGCGCGGCGCGCAGGCACTTGGCCGCGCGATAGGCGATGGTCGCGAGCGCGTGGCGGATCAGCAGGCGGGCGGGCGCCTCGACGGGGGCGCCTTCGGGGTAGGGCGCAGGTTGCGAGCTCATGTGTTAGGGAGTACGGCGCCGGTGAGGCGTTCCCTGCGCGCTCGCCGCCGGGCCATCGGCGCGGCCGGTCGGGATGGGCGGGCGCTCGGAGCGAGGACGCCTGTGACCTAGGGATCCCTCCGGCGGGTGGCCGATGGCCGCTCGAGCGTGCACCGGTAGCGCCGCACGCCCGGGTAGCGCTCTCCCAGGTCCTCGACGGCGAAGCCGAGGCGGCGGTAGAAGCCCACCGCCTCGTCGTCGGTCTCCGCGCGCCAGACGCGAACCGCAGGAGCGGCGAGCCGCAGGGCCTCGAGCGCCGCGCGCCCGAGGCCCTCGCCCCGGTGCCGGGCCGCCACCGCCAGGTGCGTGATCTCGCCCCCGGCGCCGTCGAGGCGCACACCGACCACGGCGACCGCCCGGCCGTCCACGTCGAAGGCCCACAGGCACCGGGGGCCGCGCTCCAGGTAGGCGCGCCCGAGCGCCTCGCGACGCGCCGCTGTCGGCTCGAACACGCTCTCCGCCAGGATGGGCCAGACGGCGTCGAAGGCGCGCCGGTTCTCGACCCGCCGAAGCGGCACGCCTAGCCGTCCTCCGGCTGCCCCGGCCGCCACCCCCGGTGCAGGGCGGCGGCGCCCAGGCTCAGCGTCCGATCCTCCACCCGCGCGAAGCCGGCCCGGCGAAACCGCGCCGCCAGCTCCCTGCGGTCCGGGAACTCCCGCAGCGACTCGGACAGCCAGGCGTACGGTGCGCGCCCACGCCCGCCCAGGGCGCCGATCCACGGCACCAGGTGGTAGAAGAACCAGAGGAAGACGGCCCGGATCGGCGCCGCCGCGGGCTTGGAGACGTCGAGCGAGAGGAAGAAGCCGCCCGGCTTGAGCACCCGGTAGATCTCGCGCAGGGCGCCGTCCAGGTCCGCCATGTTGCGCAGGGAGAAGCCCGCCGTCGCGCCGTCGAACGTGGCGTCGGCGAAGGGCATGGCAAGGGCGTTCGCCTCCACGAGCTCGATGCGCTCGTCGAGCCCGGCGCGGCGCATCTTCTCCCGCGCCACCTCGAGCATCTCCGGCGTGAGGTCGAGGCCGACCACGCGGCCCTCGGGCCCCGCCCGCCTCGCCAGGATGAGCGTGAGATCGCCCGTGCCGCAGCCCACGTCGAGCAGGCGCATGCCGGGCCCGACCGGGGCCATCGCCTCGAACGCGCGCTGCCAGCGCCCCCACTGGCCGAACGTGAGGACGCGGTTCATCGGGTCGTAGACGCGAGCGATGTCCCGGAAGACGCCGGTTACGTGCTCTTCGTCGGGCACGGTCTCACCTTCCCTGCAGAGCGAGCGACGACACGAGGCCAAGGGCGAGGAGGCCTCCCACCAACAGCTCGAGGCGGGCCGTGTGCGCCACGCCGAGGCGCAGGTCCGCGCCGGGCGCGGTGAGCCTGCGGACCAGGCCGAACGCGAGCGGCGCGGCCAGGAGCGCGGCGAGCGCGCCGACCGGCAGCAGGCCCAGGAGCCAGCCGGCAACCGGCGCCGCGAGCGACAGGGCCACGAGCGCGGCAAACAGGCGACCGGCCGACCGGAGCCCCGCCACGATCGGCAGCGTGCGCCGGCCGTGGCGCCGGTCCGAGTCGTGGTCGCGCATGTTGTTCGCGAGGAGGATCGCCGCCACCAGCGCGGCCACGCTCACCGAGGCGGCGACCGCGGCAGCGCTCGCGTGGCCGACCGCGGCCACCTCGCTCACGAGCACTTCGAGCGGGCCCATGACCACGAACACCGTCGCCTCCCCGAAGGGCGTCGCGGAGATCGGGCGCGGCCCGGCGTTGTACAGGTAGGCGACGGCGATGCTGAGGAGGCCCAGGACCAGCAGGAGCGGCCCGCGCTCGAACGCCAGGACGAGGCCGAGCACGGTGGCGACGAGGAACGTGGTGAGGAAGGCGGCGCGCACCGCGTCGGCCGTGAGCTCGCGCTCCACGAGCACGCCGGCGATGCCCACCGCGCCGGCCTGGTCCAGGCCGCGGGCGAAGTCGTGGTACTCGTTGGTCATGTTCGTGGCGGCCTGGAGGAGGATGGCGACCAGAGCCATGTCCAGGGCGAGCGGCCACGCCACCGGGCCCGTAAGCACACCGGCGGCGGTGCCTACGGCCACCGGCACGATCGAGGCCGGCAGGGTCGGCGGGCGGCTCAGGCGCCAGATCTGCTCGAGGGTCACGCCCGGAGCCCCCCGAGCCCCTGCCCGAACAGGGCGTGCAGCACCGCCGCCGCGTCGTCGAGGGCGCCCGGGGGCGCGCCTTGGCGCACCCAGGCGGTGACCACCTCGGCCACCGCGCCGACCACGGCCTGGCTGGCCAGGTCCGCGCGGCGCGCGCGATCGCCCTCGGGCGCCCCGAGGATCTCCTCGAGGTCCGCGCGCACCAGGGCGCACAGCGCCTCGTGCACCTCGAACAGACGGCGGTCGAACGCCGGGTGCGCCCCCGGCGCAAGCACGAGCACGAAGCGCGCCAGGAGCGGGTCGGCGGAGAAGGCGGAGAGGACGCCGTCGATCGACGCCAGAAGCTTCTCCGCCGGCGTCCGGGCACTGCGCCGGCTCGCCGCGGCGGCCGCCATGGCGTCGGCGTACAGGGCTTCGATCAGGGCGAGCCCCACCGCCTCCTTCGCCGGGAAGTACAGGTAGAACGTGCCGGCCGCGACGCCCGCGCGCTCGGTCATGTCGCGCACGGTCGCGGCGGCGTAGCCGCGCTCGGCCATGACCTCGAGCGACGCCCGCATGAGGCTTTTGGCCCGCTGCGCCTGCGCCGCCCGCGCCGCCTCGCCGGCGCTGTCCGGCGCCCCCCCGCCCGGCCGCTCAGCCGTCGCCGCCACCTCCCGTCTCCGTCCTGCCACCATCCGCTGCCCAGTCCGCCCGGACGGCGGCGCGGCGCAGCTTGCCCGAGGCAGTGCGCGGCAGCTCCGGCACGAGGCGCAGCCGGCGCGGCAGCTTGTAGCCGGCGAGGCGAGGCGCGCAGTGCGCGCGCAGGGCCTCGAGCGTCGGCGCCGGGCCCGGCCGGGGGACGACGGCGGCCGCCACCGCCTGGCCCCACACCGGGTCGGGCAGCCCCACCACGGCCGCCTCCGCCACCTGGGGATGCTCCGCCAGGACGGCCTCGACCTCGGCAGGGTACACGTTCTCGCCTCCGCTCACGATCAGGTCGTCGCGTCGGTCGGCCACGTACAGGTAGCCGTCGCCGTCCAGATGCCCGACGTCGCCCGTGTGGAGCCAGCCGTCCTTCAGGGTGGCGGCGTCAGTGTCGGGCCGTCCCAGATAGCCTCGCGCAACGGTCGGGCCGCGCACGACGATCTCGCCCACCTCGCCCGGCGCCGCCGCGCCGCCGTCCTGGCGCTCGATGCGCAGCTCGAGCGGCATGAGCGGCTTGCCGACGCTGCCCAGGTGGCTCTCGAGCTCCGCGGGCGCCAGCGTGGCGGCCTGGGAGGCCGTCTCGGTGAGGCCGTAGGTGACCGCCACGGGCAGGCCGAGGGCGAGGGACTGACGCAGCAGGGCGGCGGGCGCGGGCCCGCCGCCGAGGAGCACGAGGCGGAGGGACGGGCCCAGAGGCCGTCCCGCGCGCACCTCGCATAGGCGGGCAAGGGCCGTGGGCACGAGCGACACGCAGGTGATGCGCTCGCTCTCGACGGCCTGCGCGATGCGCTCCGCGTCGAAGCGCTCGTGCACGACCACGGCCTGGCCGAAGAGCCAGGCGCGGGTGAGCATCGCCAGTCCGCTCACGTGGAAGAGCGGCAGGCACGCCAGCCACCGGTCGTCGGGCAGGGCGCCCAGGGTCTGGGCCTGGGCCATGGCGCTGTGCCATAGGTTCGCGTGGCTGAGGAGCGCCCCCTTGGGCTTGCCGCTCGTGCCTGAGGTGTAGACGACGGCAGCGGTCGCGGCGGGCTCGACGAGCGCCGCCGCCGGGCCGCCGGCCGCGGGCGCGAGGGTCGCGGCGTCGAGGGCGACGAAGGCGCAGCCGCTCGCCGCGGCCAGGGCACGGCCCCGCTCGAGCAGGGGCGCCGCCGCGCAGAGCACGGACGGACGCGCATCGGCGAGCTGCCACGCGGCCTCGTCGTCGGTCAGGCGCGTGAGA
>JAKASY010000306.1 GCA_021817625.1 Bacillota bacterium
CGGAGGGTAAGCCGCCGCCAGGGCTTGCCGATCTGGCGGGCGAGGCGCGGGTCACGGGCGCCGGCGAGGTGGTCGTGCCGGGCCCGCTTGCGAGCGCGGACTGGGCCGAGCTCAGCGCCTTCTGCGAGGTGGTCTCCCTCGACCGTGCCGCCATCCTCCGGCCCACGCGCGCCTCCGTCACGGCGGCGGCGGCCGCTGGCCTGTCGGCGGACACCCTTCTCCGGCGTCTCGAGCGCCTGAGCGGCGACACCCTGCCGCAGGCCGTCGCCTTCCAGGTGCGGGACTGGACGCGCCGGCGGGCGGTGGCGATGCGCGTGGCGGTGCTCGTGGAGGCTCCCGACGAGGCGGCAGCGCTTGCCGTCGAGTCCGCGAGCGGCCTCAAGGCGGGCGACCTCGAGCGCCTTCGGCCCGGGCTCTGGCGAACCACGCCGCAGCGCATGGAGGCTGTTCGCGAGGCGCTCGCGGTCCAGGGCGTCGACGTGGACGGCGACCGTCTGACCGGGCCCCTGCCCCTGGCCGGCGCGCGGAGCCGGCCGGGGTCCTTCCACATGCCGTGGCCGGGGCCGGTCGAGGGCATGGAGCGCCTGCCGCCCGTGCCCCGGTCGGCCCGGCGCGGTTCCCTGCCCTGACGTCCCTTCCGCTTCGCCGCGCCGATCAGCGGCGGCGGGGCCCGGGGGACGGAGCGCGCGCATCCGGCGCCGGCGCTGCGCTCCGCGCTGGCGCTGGCTGTGCCGCACCGGCCCCGGCGGAAAGCGCGTAGCCCGCAGTATGCAAGGCGCGCCGGAAGGCTGTCTCCTCGCTGAGGGGCACGGCCAGGTGGCGTTCGCCGACCAGCGTCGCGCGGCCGCGAAGGCGCCGGTCGTGGGCGAGAAGGCGGGCGAGGTCAGCGTCCGCGCACTCGATCAGACGGTACGTTCCCAGGTCGCGCAGACGGGCCGACCGCTCGCGCACCTCCCCGAGGAGGCTGCGGACCGTATCCGGCAGCGGACCCTCCGTCCGTGCCAGCAGGGCCTCGAGGTCGGCGAGGTTGCCGTCGCGCTCCAGCGCCTGGAGGAGTTTCGCCTTGCTCAGGGCCCAAACGCCGGCCGAGCGCGGCTCGCCGTAGCGCTCGATGCAAAGGGCGTCGTGCGCGGCCACGCGGGCGCCGAGGAAGACCACCTCGAGATTCGGGAGGACGCGCAAGGCGCCTGCCTGGGAAGGCGCGCCCGCGGGGCCCGCGTACGCCTCGCTCAGGCCCAGAGCGTAGGCGCCGAGCGCGTTCAGGCGGAAGTACCGCAGGCCGTCGTACCGACTCAGGGCGTCGAGCTCGTCCGTGCCCCAGCGGTCCCTGTAGTCGTCGCGCGCGCCCTCAGGGCGCTCGTAAGCGACGTCGATCAGGCCCAGAACGGCCGCGTATTCGAACAGAAGGCAGAGGGCGAACCGGCCTTCCATGAGGCTCCAGCCAGGGCCGCCGTCATAGCCGAGGCTGCCGTACTGGGGGTCTGTGATGTAGAGGCGCCAAAGATCGCGCGCGACCGTGAAGTCGTGCCCGCAGGCGCGCATGTAGCGGAAGAAGGCGTCAACCTGAACCCATCGCCCTGGCGGGGCCTCGGCCAGGGCGGCGGCCAAGGCCGCGCGGCGCGGCGCCGGCGCCGTCAGGTTCCTGCCGCCGGCGGCCTGTTGGCCCTTGATCGCCTCCACCCGGCTGAACTCGTCGATCAGGCCGCCCTTGAGCCAGCGCCGCCAGAGGCTCGCCAAGGTGTCGTGCGGCGCCGCCGCCAGCGCCTTGCGACCGTTCGCCGAGAGCGCGAGGCGCCCGGCGGCGAGCGCTGCGAGGCCACCAGCCTGGAGGAGGAGCGGCCAGGCAAAGGCGGCGATCGCCTCGTCGGGGTAGAAGTCGCCCTCCTCGAGGACCTCCGCCACGGCCCGCACCGTCGCCTGCGATGGGCGCCGCGTCGCCTGGCTCACCGTCAGGCGGCCCGTGTCGCACAGGCGCAGCACGGCGAGCAGGTCGGCCTGAGCGGCAATCTCGCCGAGCCGCATGACCATGTCGTCCCCCGCCGGGAGCTCCTCGACGCCTTCCAGGATGACGTCCGGCGGCCTCGGCACCAGCGCGCGCACGCGCTGCCCGAGATCTGGCGGCATGAAGAGCGTGACGTCGAACAGCGCCGTGAGCCAGCCCGTGCGCCGTGGCAGTGCCCCGTACTTGGCACGGAAGGCGGGAGGCGAGAGGCTGCCGCTGCCGTAGGCCGCCTCGGCGACCGCCGAGCGAGCGATGGCGTCGAGGCCGTCGAGGACCTCTCTCAGGTGCGCCGGGTCCGCCAGATAGGCGACGACGACGTCGACCAGCTCGCCCTTGCGCGTAGGCACGGACCTCGTGACAAGACGCGCCAGGGTGCGCAGGTCCTCCACCCGCTCGGCCTCAAGAACCTGTCGTACCGTCGAGGGGCGAACGATGTTGTCGTAGCGTGCCATGACCTGCCACCTGTACCGCAAGAGTGCACCGCGTCCGGGAGCCCGGCCGCAACTCGCATCGCATGGCGGTTCGCCATGGGGAGCGAGAATCCCGCCCTGGTCGGCCATCGGCGAGCCGGACACTGCCGTGCTACACTCGCCCGGAAGTCGCGAGGCGGGCGGTGCCGGGCGATGGCGGCGGCCGCCCTCGCCACCGCGCGGCCGCGACGCCGGGATGGGGGTGAAGGTATGGCGCGAGGCTTGGGTCGTGCACGCGACCCCTGGCTCGACGACGGAGAGGACGACGAACCGGCGCCCAGCCGTGAGCCCGAGCGCCGTCTGGTCTGGTCACTCGACGAGACACCTGGCGAGGTGCGGCCGCGCAACCCGAGGGTTGCCGCCGAGATGGCCGCCTCGGGCCGAGTCGACCTGCACGTCGGCCTGGCACGCGTCCTCGCCAGCCTACCGGAGGCCGAGCGGCGGACGCTGGGCCGTGCCGCAGGCCTGGGCGCTCCGGCAGCAGCGCCGGATGCGCTGGCCGCGGGCGTCTGCCGGCCGTCGGCGCTGGCGGCCGTCCTGGACGGCCTGGGCGATGACGGCGTGGAGATCCTATGCGCGCTTACCTGGCGCTGGCGGGGCCAGGTGCCGACGGACCGCCTCGGGAGGGTGGCGGCCCGTTACGACTGGTCGCCCGAGCGCCTCGGGGAGGCCGTGCGGCGCGTGCGGTCCTACGGCCTCGCTATCCCGTTCGCGCCCTACGACATGCTCGTCGTGCCTGCCGAGGTGCGGACGGCCCTGGGTCCCGCCGTGCTCCGCCGGTTCGCCCGCCCGGCACCCGAGGGCGCATCGCCGCTGACTCGCCCGCCGCGGGCGATCCTGGCCGATGCGGGCCGCCTCCTCGGCCGGCTGCGCGTCGGTGCCAGGGCCACGGCGTCGGGTAGCCTGACAAAGCGCGCGCAGGCCGAGCTCCGTCGCCTGGTCGCGCTGGATCATCACCAGACCATCGCGGCGCTGCCGCCGCTGTCTTGGGCGGAGTACGATCGGGCGCTGGTGCTGCCGCTCCTGCTCCTGGCGGGCCTGTCCCTCCTCGGCCGCGGCGTGGAGGAGAAGCTGGTCGTATCCCTGCCGTCGGCGGCGCGCTGGCTGCGGCTCGACGCCTGGAGCCAATGGCGCGTGTTCGCCGAGGCGTGGCTGGAGCTGCTCGAGCCTCGCGACCCTCTTGCCGCCCTCTCGACACCGCGGTGCCTGGCCGCCCTGGCGCCCGACGCATGGGTGGCGCTCGGCGACCTTGCCGATCTGGACCTGCCGCTCCTCACCGAGCGTCGGCCGTTCAACGTGGATGCGCTCCGCTACTTCACAGCCAAGGGCCTTGAGCTCGGCGCCCTCGACGTCCTTTGCGGTCCGGACGACGAGACTCTGCCCTGGATCCGCCCGAGCGCAGCGCTTCGGGCCTGGATGGCGCGGGATTCCGCACCCAGCGCATTCACCACGTCGTTGGAAGAGAGCGGCCTCGCCGTCACGGGGGCCGGCGAGGTCGTCGTGCCTGCCGCCCTCGCCGCCGTGGACTGGGCTGACCTCTGCGCGTTTTGCAGTCTCGTCTCGCTCGACCGCGCGGCAATCCTTCGCCCGACGCGCGACTCGGTGGCCGCGGCCGTGGGGGCCGACCTCCCGGTTGAGGGCTTTCTCGCCCGCCTCGAGCGCCTGAGCGGCGGACCGGTGCCGCAGGCCGTCGACTTCCAGGTGCGCGACTGGGGCGTGTCGCGATCGGTCGACGTGCGCCTCGCGGTTCTGGTCCAGGCGGCGGACGAGGCGTCGGCGCGAGAGGTGGCGGCCGCC
>JAKASY010000307.1 GCA_021817625.1 Bacillota bacterium
CGGTGCAAGCGGCTCGAGCACCTCGCCGCTGTAGGCGAGACGCTCGCGCGCCCCCACGCGCGCCTCCGGCGGCACGAGCGGCGCGGGCTTGCGGGCCCGGAGGTCGTAGATGCCGACCCGGTCCTGGCGGCCGATCTCGAGCACGTCCTCGAAGCCCTCGGTGGCCACCAGGGCGAGGCGCGCTCCCTTGCGCTCGAGGAACGCGTTGGTCGCCACGGTCGAGCCGTGGACGACCGTGAACGGCGGCCGGAGGCCGAGCTCGGACAGGCCCTGGAGCACGGCGCGCTCGGGCGCCTCGGGTGTCGACAGGACCTTGTGGCTTCGCATCGTGCCGTCGTCGCCGACGACGACGAAGTCGGTGAAGGTTCCCCCCACGTCGACGCCGACCCGCACCCGTCCCGTGCCCCCCGCAGCGAAGCCGTCTGCCGTCATCATACACGGCGGACGGCGACGGGCCGGGCTATCCGGGCGCGAACCGGGGAGGCGGCTGCGCCGCCGCTCCCCTCACCCTTCGGATCGGCCCTCGAGCCGCGCCGCGGCCCGCCGCCTCAGATCAGAAGCACGCTGCTCAGGCGCATCGCCGTCTCCGCCTCGCCCCGGATCTTGGCCACGTCCACGGCCATGAACGCATCCACGGCCTTGGGGTCGAACTGCGTGCCCCGGCAGCGCCCGAGCTCCTCGAACGCGCTGCCCATGGGGATGGCCACGTGGTAGGGCCGGTCGGAGGTCATGGCGTCGAAGGCGTCCGCCACCGAGGTGATGCGCGCGAGCAGAGGTATCTCCTCGCCTCGGAGCCCGACCGGGTAGCCCTTTCCGTCCCAGCGCTCGTGGTGGCAGCGGACGATCCGGCTCACGACCTCCAGGCCGCGCGTCGCGTCGCAGATCCGCCCGCCGATCTCGGGATGGGTCTTGATCGTCTCGAACTCCGCCGGCGTGAGCGGCCCTGGCTTGCGCAGGATGGCGTCCGGGATGCCCACCTTGCCGATGTCGTGCAGGAGGCCGCCGACGTACAGGTCGCGGCGCAGGACGGACGACACGCCCATCTCCTCCGCGCAGGCCAGGGCGTAGCTGGCGACGCGGCTCGCGTGCTGGCGAGTGTACGCGTCGCGCTCCTCGAGGGCGCTCGACAGGGTGGCCGCGAGCGAGTACACGGTGCGCGCCTGGCCAATCAGGCTGTGGGTGCGCAGGGCCGAGCGCACGCGCGGAACGAGCTCTTCCCGGTCGATCGGCTTCGTGAGAAAGTCGTCGGCCCCGACCTCCATGCCCCGGATGCGTGCGTCGCGGTCGTGCATGGCGGTCACCAGGATCACGGGCACGAGCCCCGTGGCCGGGTCGCGCTTGAGCACCTGGCAGACCTCGAAGCCGTCCATGCCCGGCATCATCACGTCCAAGAGCACGGTCCCGACATGCCCGGTACGGCACAGGCGCAGGCACACCTCGCCGCTGTCCGCGGTGAGCACCTCGTGGCCGAGGCCGGACAGGATGTCGGACAGGAGCTCCCGATTGACCGCCTCGTCGTCCACGACGAGGACCTTGACCCCGTCCACCGCTAGACCCCCTCCCTGCTGCCGGCCGCGAGCGCGCCGGCGACCGCCGCCTCGAGCACCGAGGCGCGATAGGGCTTCGTGATCACGTCGTCCGCACCGGCCGTTAGGGCCGCCTCCCGCAGCTCTAGCCGGATGTCGGCCGTGACCACCAGAACGCGCACCGACGGCGCGGCGGCGGCCGGCTCGCGGATCGCCTTGAGCACGTCGCCGCCGGTCGCCCCCTTGAGGTGCCAGTCCAGCAGAACGACGTGGGGCGAGAAGTCCGAGAGCGCGGTGATCGCCTCTTGGGTCGTCGCCGCGTCCCGCACGTCGTAGCCGGCGTCCTCGAGGAGGTCGTGGGCCAGCTCACGGCTCATGGCGTTGTCGTCCACCACCAGGACGCGCTCCTTGTCAGCCACCCGACTCCACCTCCGAGCCCGCCTCCGCCTCCGCGCCGGCCAGCACGCCGCCCACCGCCTCCAGGAGGCGGTCCGGGCGCACGGGCTTGACGAGCCACGCGTCCACCTTCCCGGGGAGTTGTCGGCGCCCGGCGTCCACGATGCTCACGACGACCACCCGCGGCCGCGGCCGCAGGGAGTCCAGGGCGGCGAAGAGGCCGTCCCCGTACTCCTCGTCCAGGAGGATGTCGAGGAGGATGAGGCGGGGCGGGCGGGAGGCGATCGACTCCCGGGCCGCCGCGAGGGTGCCGACCGCCACGACGTCGTAGCCGGCGTCGCCCAGGACCTGCAGGCAGAGCTCGCGCACCATGCGGTCGTCGTCCACCACCAGGACCGGCAGCCGCTCGCCCTGGCGGGCGCCCCCAAGGGTCGACGCGCCCGGCTTGTCCGCGCCGGCCTCCTCCGCGGCCCGAAACCACACCGTGAACCGGCTGCCCACGCCAGGCGTGCTCGCCGCCCGCACGCCGCCGCCCATCGCCTGCGCGAGCCGGCGCACGAGGGGAAGGCCGAGGCCTGTGCCCTCATAGGCCCGGTCGGTGCCGTGCGACACCTGGGTGAACTCGTCGAACACGCCGGCGAGATCCCCGGCCTCGATGCCGATGCCGGTGTCCTCGACCGTGACCTCGACGAACTCGTCACGGCGCGCCGATGTGACGGTCACCCTCCCGCCCGCGGGCGTGAACTTCACCGCGTTGGACAGGAGGTTCACGAGCACCTGGCGCGCGCGCAGCTCGTCCGCCCACAGCCACGCCTCGGGATCGCTCGCGTCCGTCACGGTCACGCTGCCCGCCTCGGCCTGGGGTCGCACGAGGAGCAGCCCCGCCTCGACCACGGCGTGAAGGCGCACGGCCGTCGCGCGGATGTCCAGGCGGGCGGCGTCGGCCTTGGCGATGTCGAGCACGTCGTTCACGATCTGCAGCAGATGCTGGCCGCTCTCGAGGATGTTGCCGACGTAGCGCCGCTGGCGCTCCGTCAGCGGCCCCGCCTGCGGCTGCAGGAGCAGGTCGGAGAAGCCGATGATCGCGTTGAGCGGCGTTCGGAGCTCGTGGCTCATGCCCGACAGGAAGTCGCTCTTGGCGGTGCTCGCCGCCTCGAGGGCGCGGTTCGCCTCGCGCAGGGCCTCGCCCGCCGCGACCTCGCGCGCGAGCGCCCGCGCGGCCTGGATGCGGGCGCCTGCGTGCTCCGCGAGCGCCTCCAGGAGGACAAGGTCGTCCCGCAGAAACAGCCAGTCGACCGCGGTGAACAGGCGAAGGACCCCCACTGGGCGCCCGCCCGCGCGCACGGGCACGACGAGCAGCCGTCGCACGCGTGCGCCAGGCACCAGGCCATGGGGCGGCCGGGAGGGGTCCAGCGTGTCGACCTGGGCCCGACCGGTCTGCCAGGCACGCTCCAGGGCGTCGTCCGGGCCGACCTCGAACGTCGCGCCGATCAGGGGCGGGGCGAGCGCATCGCCACTCGCGATCGCCCGCTCGTATACCGGCGGGTCGCCGTCGCGGCGGTGGAAGAAGCCGCCGGCGACAGACCCCGTCGCGCCCATCGCGGTCTGGAGCAGCCGCTCGGCGATGGGCAGGTCGTCCGCGGCGCCGAGGTCCGAGCCAGCCCCATAGTAGGCAAGAATGGTGGGCATCTGCCAGGCGTGGCGCAGCCACGCGGGCGGCGCCACCGCCGCCAGGTAGAGGACGGCAATGACGGCGGCGGTCACCCCGGTCACGGTGCCCGAGAGGCGTATGACGTGCGCGAGCGCAAGCCCGAGTGAGACACCTAGCACGACGGTCACCGCGCCGGAAGCGATGGCTAGGAGCGCGGCCCGCTGGCGGTTGCTTCCGGCCACGCGGGCGCCGGCGCGCCACACCCGCAGCGTGGCGTAGCCCTCGAAGACCAGGAAGAAGGCGATCAGGAGGGCCGCGGCCCCGATCTGGATCGGCCGCGGCAGGGCGGCGGACAGGAGCGAAAGCGCGACCAGCGCCGCCGTGGCCGTCCCCACCGTCCAGAGGAGGCGGCGGGACACGGGCTCGAGCACGGCGACCAGGCGCAGGAGGAAGAACGGCTGGAAGAGGAGGGCGGCCAGGGCGACGACGCCGACCGCCACGTGCCAGGGCCCGCCCAGGACCGGCGCGAGCCGGCCGAGGGCCGTGGCGGCGAGCGTGCCGACCACCGGCGAAAGGTAGGAGCGGATCGCGCGCGCATTGGGCCGGGGCCAAAGGCTGAGGACGAAGGCGAGCGCCAGAATGACCTCGGCGACGGTGTCGAGTGTCAACGGTGCAACCTCCACGTGTGAGACCATA
>JAKASY010000308.1 GCA_021817625.1 Bacillota bacterium
CGGGTGCGGCAGGGTCCGGCGGCGGCGCGGCAGGACCCGGCCAGCCGGAGGCGGCCAGACCAAAACGGGCCGCCTCCCTCGGTCGGGCGCCGGCCCACGGCGCTGCGGCCGCGCCCCCTAGCTGAGGCGGTGCCGACCGTGCCCCGCCACGAGGTAGAGCCGCGGGCGGCGCGCCCGCGCCCCAGAGGTGCGGGCCATGGCCGCGGCCGCAGCCGCGGCGGCTGTCGGCGCACGCGCCACCGCGGCGCCGCCGGCGCTGGCCGCGAGCGCGCCCGCGCTCAGCACCTCGCAGCGCCGGTGGCCGCGCACGCTCACGGCCCAAGGGCGTCCCGGCGTGCCGACGCAGGCGACGCAGTCATCGACCTGCACGAGCACGAGTCGCACGCCGCGGCGGGCGAGCGCGGCAAGTGCCGCCTCGGTCGCCAGCGCGCCGAACAGGGCGCCCAGGTCGAGACGGACGCCCACGGGCGCGAGGACGGTGCGCCCGTCACGGGCGAGCGCGACCTCCCGCCACAGGCCCGCGGGCCGGTCCGAGCCGGGACGGCGCGTCGGGTCGCAGGCGCCGTCGCTCAGCGCGCACAGGTCGAGCGTCCGCGCCACGGCGCCAAACACGCGCGGCGACACGGGTTGCGGGCGGCCGTCGGGCGTCAGACGGGCCATGTCGCTTCCGCCCACGCCGGCGTCCAGCGCCGCCGCCGTCTCGGCCAGCTCGGCCCACGCTGCCGGCGCGAGGGCGGCCTGCTCGGGCGCGAGCACCACGCGGGCCACGTGGCCCACGAGCAGGCGCTCGAGGCGCACCATGCCCGGCGGCGTTCGCGGCTCAAGGGCCGGCGGGAAAGCCGCGCCGACCTCTGCCCGCGCGCCCACGGCTATGACGCCTCGGCCGCCGTCTGGGCCCCGCGCAGGTCGCGCAGCGTGCTCTTGAGCTCCGCCATGGCCGGGCTGTCGACCACCCGCGCCGCCTGGCAGAAGAGGTCCGAGAACGCCACGAACACCCGGTGGGACGCGTCGCCGACGACGAAGCCGTGCTTGTGCACGCTCGCCACGGGCCCGCCCAGACGCGTCGTGCCCCGCTTGTTGAGGGCCTTCATGACGATCTCCACGTGCTCGCCGACGCGGGTTGCCATGACCCCGTACAGCGCCTCTTCCACCTCCGCGGTCGTCAACGCGCTCCCCCCTTGCCTTCACGGTGCCTTCTGCATCCAGCATAGGTCGGCGCATCCCGCACAGGCTTAGAGCACCTTTAGAGGTTGCTATCACGGCCATGAGATTTCGCTAAGTTTCGCGCTCGCCCGTGGGCGCAGGCGCGCGCGCGAGGCGTAGCTCCGCCCGCGTGCCGCCGCCGGGCGCCTCGGCCATGTGCAGCGTTCCGCCCATCGCCTGGGCGAGGGCGCGCGCGATGGCGAGGCCCATGCCGAGCCAGCCGCCGGCCGCGCCACTGCGGCGCCCGGCCGTGGCCTCGCTGCGGTAGAAGCGCTCGAACACGCGCTCCCGCTCCGACTCGGGGATGCCGGGGCCGTTGTCGTCGACGCTCAGCCAGACTCGCTCGCGCTCGCGCCCGACGCGGATGCGCACGCGCCCGCCCTCGGGCGTGTAGGCGAGCGCGTTTTCGAGCAGGGCCCAGGCCACGCGTCGCACGGCGTCGGGGTCCGCGAGGGCAACCACCCGGCCGGGTGAGCGCTCGGCCGCCACATCGAGGGCGGGCGCGAGGGCGGCCGCGTCTTCCGCCAGCTCGGTCGCCACCTCGCCCAGGTCGACGGCGGCGCCGGCCCGCACGGACCCCGGCGCCCGTTCGAGCGTGAGCAGGTCGTCCACCATGCGGCGCATGCGCTCGACCGTGCGCTGCATCGCGTCGGCGGAGTCGGCGCGCACGGCCGGGTCGTCGCCTCCCCAGCCCGCCAGGAGGTCGAGGTTGCCGCTCAGGACGGCGAGCGGCGTGCGCAGCTCGTGCGCGGCCTCGGCGAGAAAGCGCTGCTGGCGGCGGTTGCGCTCCTCGAGCTGGCCGACGATGTCCTTGAGAAGGCCCGCGAGGCGCGTGAACTCGTCGGGCTCGTCCGGCAGGTGCGGCGGCGCGAACGGCACGCCGCTGTCGAGCGTCGCGACGGCCGCGGCCGTCATCGCCTGCACCGGGGCGAGCACCCGGTGCACGGCGCGTCGGCTGACCAGGGCGCCGGCACCGGCCGTGGCCACCATGCCGAGGATGAGCACGAGAAGGAGCTCGCGCAGAAGGCGCAGGTCCTCGCCCACAGGCCAGTCCACGACCACGACGTAGTCGTGGCCGATGGCGCGCTCGACGCGGAAGGCGCCGCGCTCCCACACGAGGCCGCCGCGCTGGGTCGGGCTCGGCACGGCGCTTGGCGCGTTGGGCGAGTGCGCCACGAGCAGGCCGTCTCTCAGCAGGTACACGCGGGCGTCGTAGGGCGAGCTGTAGTGGTCGAGGTCATCGAACGAGGGCAGCAGGCCCCCGTGCGGGAAGGACTCGTTGCGCACGTCCTGGGCCACGATCGTGGCGGAGGAGGCCGCGCCGGCCAGGACGTGCCCGGTGACGGCGGCGAGCGTGGCCGCGGCGAAGGCGAACACGAGCACGGCGATGACGGCGGCGGTGCTGAGGGCGATGCGGCGGCGCAGCGGCATGCTGCGCCGTCTCATGCGTCGTCGCCGTCGCTGGTGCGCAGGACGTAGCCGACGCCGCGCACGGTCTGGATGAGGGGCGGGCGGTCGTCGACGTCGAGCTTCGAGCGCAGGTAGCCGACGTACACGTCGACGATGTTCGTGGAGCCGGCGAAGCCCCAGCCCCACACGCGCTCGAGGATCATGTCGCGCGTGAGGACGATGCCCTGGTTCTCGAGCATGTAGGCCAGGAGGTCGAACTCGCGCCGGGTGAGGACGATCGCCGTCTCCCCCCGGTACACCTCGCGGCGTGCCGGGTCGAGGCGCAGGTCGGCGTAGCGCAGGACCTGCGGCGTGCCCTGCTCCTTGGCGCGGCCACGGCGGAGCACCGCGCGCAGGCGGGCGAGGAGCTCGTCCGGCGCGAACGGCTTCACAAGGTAGTCGTCCGCGCCGGCGTCCAGGCCCGACACGCGCTCGGCCAGGTCGCCGCGCGCGGTGAGCATCAGGACCGGCGCGTCGGACACGCGCCGCAGCGTGCGGCACACCTCGAGGCCGTCGATGTCAGGGAGCGTGAGGTCGAGGAGGACGGCGTCGGGCGGATGGCCGATCGCCTCGGCGAGGCCGGCGCGGCCGGTATCGGCCGTCGTCACCTCCCAGCCCGCGTGGCGCATCTCCAGGGCCACGATGCGCGCCATCTGCGGGTCGTCCTCGATGATCAGGGCACGCACTTCCAGGACACCTCCCACGCACGACGCTCAGGCGAGCGTACGCGCCCGCCCTGAGATGCGCATGAGAGCGCGCGCTCGCTTTCTCATTGTGCCTTTATGGAACGCCGCGCGTTCGACCGGGACAATAGGCGCAGACGCCGGCGCCCGCTCGGGGCGCGCGGCGGTCGCCCAACTACGCCGCTGGGAGGCCGTCATGCACAGCATTGTGCGCACCGCCGCAAGACTTTTGCCGCCGACCATCCACCCGATGGTCGTGCACTTTCCGATCGCCCTCGCCTATCTGACGCTGGCCGCCGAGCTCACGCTCTGGGTGGCGCCGCCCGAGTCGCGCCGCTTTCTCGGGCGCAGCGCCTGGTGGCTCCTGAGCGCCGAGTGCGTGGCGATCATCGCGGCAATGGTGGCGGGCGTCGTCTCGGAGCAGAGCGTGCACTGGACGCCGCAGACGACCGCCCTCCTGTCGGCCCACCAGCACTACGCGATCCTCACCGGCCTGTGCGCCGGCGCAGCGTGGCTGGGCCGTGTGTTCAGCCGCTTCCCGCGCTCCCAGCGCAACACCGAGTGGTCGATCCTGGGCACCGGCCGCGGCCGGCCCAACGTCTGGACGACGCTCTTCGTGGCGGGCGCCGCGATTTTCATCACGATCACGGGCAGCCTGGGCGGAAACATGGTCTACAACCACGGCGTCGGCGTGCATGCCGCGAGCGTTCCCGCCGTCTCCACGAGCGCGCACTCCGCGGCGAAGGCCTAACCGCCGCTCCGGCAGGGGCCCGCCCGCGCACGCCGAAGCGGCACGCGAGGGGGTGGCAGTCGTGCGCATTTCGGCCATCGACCACGTCGTCCTGCCGGTGGACGACGCCGAGGCGGCGATCCGGTTCTACACCGAGGTGCTGGGTCTCGAGGGAGTGCGTCTCGAGGAGTTTC
>JAKASY010000309.1 GCA_021817625.1 Bacillota bacterium
CGCAAAGGACCCACGCCCACCGCCGGGATCGGCTCGCGCGAGCGCTGGGTGGACACGTCGACCGCGCGGATGGACTCCACCTCGTCACCGAAGAGCTCGATGCGCGCGGGGCGCGCGGAGGTCGGGTCCCACACGTCGAGGATGCCGCCGCGAAGGGCGAACTGGCCCCGCGCCGCGACCCGCTCCTCGCGCTCGTAGCCCAGCTCGACGAGGGCGGGCAGCACCTCCTCGAGCGGCAGCTGCTGGCCCGTGCGGATCTCCCGATAGGCGCGCCGGAACACCTCCGGCGGCGTGAGGCGCCCGATCAGCGACTCCGTGGTGGCCACGACCACCAGGTCCTCGCCGGCGAGCAGGTGGCGCAGCACGGCCAGGCGCTGGGTGGTGATCTCGGGGCTCTTGGCGATCACCTCGTACGGCAGGTAGGGGTTTGCCGGGAACGTGGCCACCGGCCGCTCCGGGAGCAGCGTCTCGAGGTCGTCGGCCAGGCGCTGGGCCGCGCCCGCGTGGTGCGCCACGAGAAGCGCCGGCCCTGGCAGGCGCGAGAGCAGGCCGGCCAGGAGGAAGCGGCGCGCGCTGCCCGACAGGCCAACCACGTGCGCGCGCCCGGAGGGCGTCCTGAGTGCCTTCTCCAGGTCGAGGAACGTGGCGCTGCCCTGCCACAGCTCAGTCAGTCGCATCGGCCGGCATCACCTCGGTGGCGGGGGCACGTGGGTGCGCCGCGGACGCGGATTACCCACGCGCGAGTGCCCGGGCTGTGAGCGCTCCCGGGTGTCACGTCATTGTAGCGCCCGGATGGGCCGCCGTCATCCTTGGCCGCGGCGCTCCAGGCAGGCGGTGCAGGGCGCGTGGACGTCGACGGAGCGCGGCCCGCCGCCGAGCACGACGCCGTCCCCGGCGGGGCCCAGGTACCCTACCTCTATGCTCTCGGCCTCGCCGCGCCAGCCGGCGTCGGGGTCGACAGCGCCGCAGTCCGGGCAGACCTGGCGGATCTCCAGCTCGTCGGCCATGGCATCGCCTCCGAGGCCATAGCCTGCCCAGCCGGCCAAGGCCGCCTACATGCCGATGTCGGCGCGGGCCTGCATGCCGGCGAAGGACACGCGTGCGAGACGCCGGTACGCGCGCGCCCGTGCCTCGGTCAGGTCGCCGCCCTGGGCGGCCGCGCACAGCACGCGGCCGCCGCCGACCACGAGGCCCCGCTCCGTCCGCCTCGTGCCGGCATGGAAGATCACGCTCCCGGCCTCCGCAGCGCGCCCGAGGTCGATCGCCGCGCCGAGCTTCGGCGCCTGGGGATAGCCCGCGGCGGCCGCCACCTCGGCCGCGCCGGCGCCCGCGAACTTGAGCGCCGCCTCGTCCAGGCGGCCGGAGGCGGCCGCGAGGAAGGCCCGGGCCGGGCTGCCCTGCATGGTCATGACGAGCGCCTGCGCCTCGGGGTCGCCGAGGCGGACGTTGAACTCCAGCACCTGCGGCCCCGCCGGCCCCCACTTCAGCCCGGCGTAGAGCACGCCCTGAAACGGCGCGCCGCGCCGGGCCATCGCCCGCAGCACGGGAGAGAACACGCGCTCGGCCACGACCTCGCCCGCGACCACGCCCAGGTCGGCCAGTGGCGTGACCGCGCCCATGCCGCCGGTGTTCGGGCCCTCGTCGCCGGCGAGCAGGCGCTTGTGGTCGCGCGCGAGTGGCCACACCGCGAAGCGCTCGCCGTCGGACAGGGCGAAGGCCGAGGCCTCAGGCCCGGGCAGGTAGGCCTCGAGCACGAGGCGCTCGCCCGCCGTGCCGAAGCGGCGCTCGGCCATCGCCTCCTCGATGGCGCGATGCGCGCTCGCGAGGTCCATGGCCACGGTCACGCCCTTGCCCGCCGCCAGGCCGTCGGCCTTCACCACGATGGGCGCCCCCATGCGCTCCGCCGCCGCGTGCGCCTGGGCCTCGTCGTCGCAGACCTCGAACGCCGCCGTCGGCACGCCGGCCTCCGCCATCAGGTCCTTCGCGAACGCCTTGGAGGCCTCGAGCGCGGCGGCGGCAGCGCTCGGCCCGAGCACGTTCGCCCCCGCCTCGCGCAGGCGGTCGGCCACGCCCGCCGCGAGCGGCGCCTCCGGTCCGACCACCACCAGGTCGACGTCACGGCCCCGTACCGCCTGCGCGAGGCCGGAGGCGTCGGTCTCCGCGACCGCGACGTTCTCCGCCACCTCGGCGGTTCCGGGATTTCCCGGCGCGCACAGGACGGCCGACACCTCCGGGTCGCTGCGAAGCCGCCACGCCAGGGCGTGCTCGCGCCCGCCCGAGCCGATCACCAGCACTCTCATCGCGCGTCGCCTCCCCTACCGCGCGCCGACAGCCGATACGGCCGTGGGCCCGGCGGCCTGGGCGCACCGCTACACAACGACATAGGTGAGCGCCGCCGCAACTCTCTCCAGCGGCAGGCGGAGCGCCGGGTGGGCAAGGGGCAGGTTCACCTCCGGGAACGCCGCCAAGGCCGTGCGGGCGCGTTCGTAGAAGGCCACCGCCTTGCCGCCGCCGAGCATGGACGACGGATACAGCACGCCGACGATGCCCGCGTACGCGTCGTAGATCTGCCGCGACCAGCGTTGGGCCCGGTCCCGACGGCCGGACGCGATGGCCTGCCTGCACCCGGCGCGCGTGGGCCAGCTGCCGGTGAGATCGAGGACGGCGACCGTCTTTCTCAGGCAGAACTGAGCCAGGAACGGGGCCCGGACCGTGGTGTCGACGGTCCTGGTCGCCTGGAACGCCTCCGCCACCGCCGTTGCCCCGTCCAGCGCCGCAAACAGGATGCCGCGCGGCTGCAGGTGTGGCGGAGGGGCGTGGTGATCGAATCGCCCACCCGAAAGCGGCCCAAACGTGCGAAATCGCTGCCATGACGACGGATGCGGGGGACCGGCGAAGTAGACGCGCGACAGCTCGACTCCGCTGGGCAGCTGCACGGTATCCGCACCAATCCGTCTCAACGCCTCGACCCCGGGGGGCTCCGGAAACTTCGCCATCAGAGATCTGCCGCCAGTGCCGCAACCGGCTGGACGGGGCCACCGACCGACAGCCACTCGAGTGGTGTGAGCCCACGTCCGTCCCACTCCAGCTCCGGCTGCGGCGTATGGAGCCAGCGGTAGACTACCAGCGGGTTCAGGCCCTCGGGCACGTGGCGCCACAGGCCCTCGATGGCGGGCACGCCGAACTGCACCGTCGGCAGGCGCCACTCCCTGCCGACGCGAAAGGCAAAGAGCTTGCGGTCGGCGATGCGGTGGCGAACTCGCGTGGCGTCTACGCCAAGGGTGCGCGCAGCCTCGGCCACGGAGACCGTGCCGGCGAGCAGGGCCGCGTGCTCGGCGACCGTGCGCGCGACGGGCCCGCGCGGCGACAGGTCCCAGCCCGCGCGCTCAAGCGCCCGGGCCTCCGCCTCGGGCAAGGCCCTCTCGGGCTCGAGCTCCTGGCGTGGCCCTCTGGGCACGGTTCGGCCCGCGAGGGCTTGCTCAAGGAACCTGGCGACCGCGTCCTCCGTCAGCGCGAGACCGTGCCGCCCCAGCACGTCCATGATCGTCGCCACCGCGTCGCCTCCGCGCACAGCATACACAAACATGCGCGAACATGCGCGACTCGCGACTAACTGTGCTTGAAGTGGCGGATTCCCGTCGTGACCATCGCCATGCCGGCGCTGTCCGCCGCCTCGATCACCTCGGCGTCCTTGATCGACCCGCCCGGCTGGATCACGGCCGCGACCCCCGCCCGCGCCGCCTCCTCGACGCCGTCCGGCAGCGGGAAGAAGGCGTCGGACGCCATCACGCTGCCCCACGCCCGGCCGCCCGCCTGCCCGACCGCGGCGCGCACCGCGCCGACCCGGCTCACGTTGCCGCCGCCGATGCCCGTCGTGCGGCCGTCGCGCGCGAGGACGACGGCGTTCGAGCGCACGTGCTTCACCACGCGCCACGCGAAGTGCAGGGCGGCCATCTCCGCCTCGCTCGGCGCCCGTCGCGTCACGACCTTGAGGGCGCCGGGGTCGAGGTCGGCGTCGTCGCGCTCCTGGAGGAGGATGCCCCCGCCCACCTTGTGCGTCTGATAGACGGCGAGGGGCGACGGACCGGCCGCGCGCTCGCCCGAAGGCACCTCCAGGAGGCGGAGGTTCTTCTTCGCCGCCAGGCGCTCGCGCGCGCCGGGCTCGAAGCGCGGCGCCACGACCACCTCCAGGAAGAGCGCCGCGAGCGCCGCGGCGGTGGCCTCGTCCACCGACCGGTTGAGCGCCACGATGAGA
>JAKASY010000310.1 GCA_021817625.1 Bacillota bacterium
GACCGGCCCGAGCTCGTGCCGTTCGATCCACAGGCCTTTGCGCGGCCGTCGTTGACACTCTGCGTGCGGGGGGGGGGGTGACCGGTCCTCGGCGGGGTGCGGCCCGGCGGGTTAGGTGGCGCGCCCACAGAGCCCCTGCGCGTGGCAGCGGTGGGATGACTTGCCAAGGGGAAGATCCGCCCGCGAGCCCCAGGGAGTGTACACTTGACATAAGCGAGGCAGTGTCGATAAGCCTCGCCGCCCGATCGGGAGGAGTGACGCACGTGTTCGGAAACCGGAAGCGGAAGCAGGACGCCGCAGCCGATCAGGTGGCGACGCGCAAGGCTGCGGAGGCGGCCGCGGCCGACACGGCGGAGCTGCGCGCCAAGGCGGAGGCCGCCTGGGCCAAGTCGGAGGCCCAGAGCGCGGCTGCCAATCGAGCCGCCGGGGACGCAGCCCAGGGCAGGCGCGACGCCGCGACCGCCGTGCGTGCGGAGTCCGCCACGGCCCTCCACGCGGAGATGATCGCCCTCAAGGCGCGTGCCGAGGAAGCGGCGCGCGTTGGTCGCACAGAGGCGCCCGTAGAGCCCAAGAAGTAGGGGCCCCGCGGGTCAGGTGTCCGCGCCGGCCGCGTCGCCAGGACCGGCATGGCGCACGGGCGCGGGTGCCGACCGCGGCCCGATGTCCGCATGCCGGGCACCGACGGCAGGAAGCTGGGCCGGTTCGGCCTGCGCCTGCCCCATCGGCGAATCGTCGCCCGAAGCGCTCCCCCCCGTGGCGTCGCGAGCCAGAGCGCCGACGGTGGGGCTTGCGCCGTCCGCAGAGCGCCCGTTGGGCAGCGGCCCGGGCCGCGGGCACTGGGAGCGGTCGTGGGCTGGTACGCACCGCTCTTGGCGACGCGATCCTCGCACCTTGATCGTGGGCTGTGACCGCATGCTCTGGACTTTCGACGGCAGCCGTGGCGGCGTCAGGCGTACGGTATGACCGCTCGCGCTCACTGGACGCGCATGTCGCCTCGCCACATGCCTGGCGCACTGGCCACGAGGCCGTGCCGGACGTGCCGCCCAACGCCGACGCTGTGGGCGTGCGCACGGTCCACGGCTGGCCTCGGAGCGGTGCCGGCCGCTGTCGAGCCGCGCGGCGGGCGGCGGGCGGGCCGCGCGTCCCCGCGTCCTTGCAGCGCGACCGTCCGTCGCCCGAGCCGTACGACGGATAGGATGGTTTCCACAAAGTCCGCGGGCCGCATAGCCACGCGGTTTGCACGGTAGGCCACACGGTTTTTTCCCACACCCGTTCGGGGTCTCGGCCCTGAACAGACTACGGCCCAGTGCGCGGGTGCACCCGACCGTAACGTGCCACAGGCCATTTCATCCTGCGTGGTGGCCACCGCGCCATGAGGAACTTCGATGATGATCTCTTCGCCGGCTGACACGTGCTTGGGCCGGGCCCCCGGGTCGGCCGTGGCTGTCCCTACGCTTACCCGCTTGACTCGCCGCCCCCCTACTGCGCCCTGGCCGTCTCCAGCATCAGGAATGCGTGGCAGCCGCGGTGTCGGCAATCCACTGTCCAACTGCGCCAAATCACGAAGGTGATCCAGCGACGCAACCAGTCTCTCGACGTCGATGTCGGCGTCGTCGTGCACCAGCGGGTTTCTCAGTCCCACCGCCCGGGCAAGGCTGCCCCAAGGGCGGGGTCCAGCCCTTGGCTCTGAGACTGAACGCGAAAGGCACCCGCGTGGCGCTCGGGCGCTCTTAGCCCGGACGCGACCGCCCGATGCAGCGCCAGATCGATGGTCGCCTGAACGACGATCTGCAGGCGTCGCTCCGTGGCAAGCAGCAGCGTCTCGTCAGCGAGTAACGCGTTCAGGCCTCGTTCTCTGACGGCCTGCAGCGCGCACACGTGCGCGTCAAGGATGCGCAGCAGTCGGCTCTCACGCTTGTCCATGACTACGCCCCGCCGCTAGGTCACGAAGCCGCCGATGGCCCAACGTTCGAACGGCTCGATGAACCGCTTCCAGTCTGGGTACTCGGAGGCCGCGCGGGTTTGGAACCAGGTCCAGTCGTCCTGGTCCATGGCCAGCGGTCGCCCCTCGCGAGCAACCTGGAACCTAAGGCCCGGACTGGCGTCGTCCAAGATGACCACGTCCACCGGGCCAGACACGACGGCCGACGCGTCTTCCATGAGCCGTAGGCGGATCTCGAGATGGTCCTTGCTCGGAACCCCCGGACCGAGCAGGACCGCGATGTCCCAATCACTGTCCGGGCGCGCGTCACCGCGAGCTCGGGAACCAAACAGCACCAGCCCGACGCCGTCGGGCGGCCTCAAGCGCGCGAGCCGCTCTTCGCGGGAATCCCTCTCCATGGTTCGCCCCCCCAGACCGGGCCGTTACCCTGCCAATCATAGCGCTGGCCCGCACGGCAGGCCCCTACCGCCCCGCCCGCCGGCGCCGTGGCCGGCGGTCGCTCAAGCGCCGGCCGGAACCTGCCCAGGTCCGCTGGGCCGAGGCTGCAAACGTCAGCCGTGGTGTCCAGGGAAGAATAAATGTTCGCCTATGGGAAGGCAGTCGTTGGCGCGCCCAGCGTCCGTGCACAACGACATTCCTGGCCTTGGCTCGACCGGGTTCGCCACGACCAACCCCAACCGGTTGGCATGCGCCCCCTGCCGCCCTTGACGATGCGCAGGTAGCCGCTGAGCTATGCTTTGAGCGTAGCCACGGAAACTGTGGCCATGCCTGTCACCTCGTGACCGGTATAGTCACGAGCGGGCAGGGGCACAAGCGAGGCGCCTGACCGGACGAGGCGCGTGCTTGCGTCGCTGGCACTCGAGCGATGCCGCGCGCGCGACAGGGCCGGTGGAGCCCTGTCGCGAGCGCGTGCCGCTGGGGGCTACAGGCGGGGCCACGGCCGCCGCAGCCGGATCCGGACCATCGAGCTCCGGGGCGCTGGCCGCCAGCCCCCGCCCGACAGGGGCTGGCTCGTCACCCGAGGCGCGGCGTGAGCACCGGTGGTAAGGATGTAGATGCGTCCGCCGTGGAGGACAGCGTTCTCGACCGAGGGCGGGAACACGCGCCGGAGCCAGCGGCCGCGGGCCAAGTCGAAGACCGCGAGCGAACGCCGGAGCTCCTCGCTGCCGTACGGCCCGGACACGGCCAGGAATCCGCCGTCCAGGTAGGCCTGGTCGTCGCTGTAGATTGCCGTGCTCGCCACGATCCGGCCCGTGCACAGGTCGACGACCGCGACCTCCGTGTCGTAGTCGCCCGTCGCTGGCCGCCGGCTGCCCGGAAGGCCGGTCCAGAGCCCGAGGTAGACCCCGGACACCTGCCAGGCCCAGAGGTCGTGCCAGGACGAGCCCGCGATCGTCAGCAGGCGCACGGGCCGTCCGCCGGCGGGCGTCGCCCACACCACGATGGGCCGGCGTGTGATGGCGCCTGTGCTGGCCGTCAGCCGGATGGCGCCCGGCGCTAGGAGGGAGAGGCCGTACGCCGAGCCCGTCACCACCGGCAGGGGCACAGCCGGAAGCCGGCGAGCGGCAGCCACCGGACAGGCGACGGAGAGCAGGCCTGCGATGGCCGCGGCGGGCGCGAGTGCGAACCGCGAGCGGCCCGGGCGTGGCGCTCTGCGCATCCGTGGCATGTGGCTCCCCGCGCCCTCGCCGGTAGCCGCGAGAGGGGCTCCGCGCCACCACCGCATCCCCCTGCCCTCCATTCCGGGCAAACACTTCGTGATGGATGATGGTTCGACGCCGGACTCGCCGCTCATTGGGCAGTTGCCGAGGTGCGAAAAGTTGTCGGTTATCTCTCCCGACAGATCGATCCGCGGCCGTGCGAATGCCTAGTATCCGAACCGTAGGAGGCCCCTGGCGCATGGCCGAGCCCTGGCGTCATCGCCTGCGCGTCCCGCTTTCGACCCTCGCCGCCGTCGCCGCGGTGTCGATCGCCTGGGAGGCGCCGGTTCCGGCAGCGCCGGCCGCCCCCGCCTCGCCCACGTCCGCCTGCGCCCTTCGCCCCGTCAACAGCCTTTCCATCACCACCCGCTACGCCAGCTATCCGAGCATGCTCGGCAATGTGCCTTCTCCCTGCGAGCCGCACCTCGTTCCGTTCGGCCTGTACGGCGCGAGCCTGTTCCCGGACGGCTCGACGCCTCCCCCGCCTGTTGTCCTGCCCAACGGAAACGCGGTTCAGGACCTGTTCGAGCTCGGCAGCAGGTACGGTCCGCAACCCACTGAGCTGCGCGAGGTCACGCCCGGGGGACAGACCGTGTGGCAGCTTCCA
>JAKASY010000311.1 GCA_021817625.1 Bacillota bacterium
GCTCGGCCTGATCTTCGCCGCCCTGCTGCTCGTGTTCATCCTCCTGCGCCCCGGGGGCCTTTGGCCCAGCCGCCAGCGGGTGAGCGAGTTCCGGGCGGCGCGTCTGGACGCGGCCGGCGACGGCGACGGCCAGGCGGCGGCTGAGGCCGAGGCGGCCGGGGGGCCGCCTACGTGAGCGCGGCGCCCGACCTGCTCGTCGGCCAGGGCCTCGAGGTGCGCTTCGGCGGCGTGCGCGCCCTGCAGGGCGTCGACCTGCGCGTGGCGACGGGCAGGGTGGTCGCGCTCATCGGGCCAAACGGCGCGGGCAAGACCACCCTGTTCAACCTGGTGAGCGGCTTCTACCGCCCGAGCGCCGGCAGCCTCGCCTTCGCCGACCACGACCTCACCCGCCTTCCGCCGTGGCGGATCGCGCGCCTGGGCATCCTGCGCACCTTCCAGACGCTGCGCCTGTTCGGCGCCCTGAGCGTCCTCGACAACGTGCTCGCCGGCTGCCACATGCACGGCGGGGGAGAGCCGTGGCAGGCGGTGTTCGGGCTCGCGCGCTTCCAGGCGGCCGAGCGCGGCGCGCACGAGCGGGCGCTGGCCGCTCTGGAGCGCGTCGGCCTTGGCGGCCGCGCCGGCCAGCCGGCGCGGTCGCTCCCGTACGGCGACCAGCGCCGCCTCGAGATCGCGCGCGCCCTCGCGGCCGGGCCGCGCCTGCTCCTCCTGGACGAGCCGGCGGCGGGCATGAACCAGGCCGAGCGCCGGCCCCTCGCGCGGCTCGTGCGGCAGCTGTGCGAGCAGGACGGCATCACGATCCTCGTCGTGGAGCACGACATGCGCTTCGTGGCGGGCGTGGCGGACGAGGTGGTCGTCCTCGACCACGGCGTCGAGCTCGCGCGCGGCACGCCAGCGGAGGTGCGCGCCGACCCGCGCGTGGTCGAGGCCTACCTCGGGCCCGGGCGCGAGCGGGCGCAGGCGGCCGCCCCGCCCGCGGAGGCGCCCGCGCCGGAGGGCAGGGGCTGATGGCGCGGCTGGAGGTCTCGAGCCTAAGCGTCGGGTACGGGCACATCGTGGCGGTGCGTGACCTGTCCCTGACCGTGGGCGAGGGCGAGGTCGTGGCCGTCCTGGGCGCCAACGGCGCGGGAAAGACCACCACGCTCAAGGCGATCGCCGGCCTCCTGCGTCCGCGCGCGGGCAGCATCCGCTGGGATGGGCGGGAGATCGGCGGCCTGAGCGCCGACCGCGTGGTGGCGGCCGGCGTCGCCCTGTGCCCGGAGGGGCGCAGCGTGTTCGGCCCGATGAGCGTGGAGGAGAACCTGCTCCTCGGCGCCTTCCTGCGGCCGCACGAGGCGGCCCAAAGCCTTGCCGCCGTCTACGAGCTCTTTCCCGTGCTCGTCGAGCGCCGCCGCTCCCTGGCCGGGACGCTGTCCGGGGGAGAGCAGCAGATGCTCGCGATCGGCCGCGCCCTCATGGCGGCGCCGCGCCTGTTCCTCCTGGACGAGCCGTCGCTCGGCCTGGCCCCGGTCCTCGCGGACCGCATGATGGACACCGTGCGCCAGATCCGCGAGAGCGGCACCGCTGTGCTCCTGGTGGAGCAGAACGCCACCCTCGCGCTCGAGGTGGCCGACCGGGCGATCGTCCTGGAGGCCGGGGAGGCGGTGCTGAGCGGTACGGCGGCGGCCCTGCGCAACGATCCGCACGTGCGCGCGGCCTACCTGGGCGAAGAGGAGGGGGCCCAGGCCTGAGCGCCAGGGCGGCCTCCGGCCCGGTCGTCGGGCCGCCGCGGCGCGACTGGCCCGGCGCGCGTCGACAATTGCTTCGCCGCCTAGGCGCGGGCGGCGGCCACTCGGCCCCCGGCGGAGGATGAGCATGGTACGGGCGCGCGCGGTCATGTCCCTGACCCTTTCCCTGGCGCTCGCGGCCGCGGTTCTCGACGTGGGAGCGCGCGGCGTGGGGCCGCTGCCTCCTCTCGGTCCGGCCTTCAACCCCGGCACGGGCGTGTGGACGATGGCCCTCGGCGCCCGCGCCCTCAGGAGCGAGCGCCTTACCGTGCCCGGCCTCCTACGGCCGGTCCGGGTCGCGTACGACGCCCAGGGCACGCCCTACGTCCGGGCGAGCAGCGAGCACGACCTGTTCCTCGCGCTGGGCTACCTGCAGGCCGTGAACCGCCTGTTTGAGATGGACCTCCTGCGGCGGGAGGGCGAAGGGCTCCTCTCCCAGGTCGTCGGGCCCGCCGCCCTGGCGTCCGACCGCCTCCAGCTGGAGCTGGGCGTCCTGCGCACGGCAAGGGCGAACTGGCTCGACCTGCCCGCCACGAGCCCCGCCCGCGCTGCGCTCCTCGCGTACTCGGCGGGCGTGAACGCCGCCATCCGCCACGAAGAGGCGACGGGCACGCTGCCGGTGATGTTCAAGCTCCTGGGCTATCGGCCGGCGCCCTGGACGCCGATCGACTCGCTCGTCGTCCAGGGCGACATGACCGAGAGCCTCGACTACACGACGTCGCCGATCGAGTTCGACCAGCTTGCGCGCACCCTCGGCCCAAGGCGCGCCCTGGCATGGTTCCCCGTCGATCCGGCGGACGCGCAGAGCCCGTACGACACCGGCCCCTACGTCCGGGCCCCGCTCGCGCCCATTCCCTCGCAGCTCGCCGTGCAGGGCGCGTACGAGCTCGCGGGCGGCACGCCGAGCGGCGCGCTGCCCGGGGCGCGCGCCGCGACGGCCGCGGGACAGGCGTCAGCCGGCCGCGTGCCGGGGACGCTGGCGGCGGCCGCGCTTGGCGAGGTGGCCACGCTCACGGCGGGCATCCACCATGTCTTCGCCGACTCCAACAACTGGGCCGTCTCGGGCAGCCGAACGAAGAGCGGGCAGGCGATGCTCGCGGGCGACCCCCACCTGCACCAGACGCTGCCCGCGATCTGGTACCAGGTTGCGCTCGCCGCGCCGGGACTCGACGTCTCCGGCGTGTCCATCCCCGGTGTGCCGGTGGTGCTCATCGGCTACAACCGGTCGATCGCCTGGAGCCTCACGAACGTGCAGAACCAGGCGACCTTCTTCTACCGGGAGACCACGAGCGCTACGCACCCGGGCCGCTACCTGTGGCGCGGCGCCTGGCGGCCGATGCGCGAGGTGCGCTACGCGATCCCGGTGAAGGGGGAGAGGCCCTCTGCGCTCACCGTGCGGCTCACGGTGCACGGGCCGATCATCGCGCAGTCGGGCGAGACGCTCGCCGTCGACTGGGTGGGGGCCCTGCCGTCGAACGACACGCAGGCGTTCCTGGACGTGATGGCGGCGTCGAACTTCGCCGCCTTCCGCCGCGGCCTGGCGCTGTGGCACTCGCCGAGCCAGAACTTCGCGTACGCGGACGACCGCGGCAACATCGGCCTGGTCTCCGCCGGCTACTACGCCGAGGTTGCCGCGGGCGACCCCTGGACCGTCCTTCCCGGCACCGGCGCCGACGACATCGTGGGCACGGTGCCGTTCGGCGCCGTGCCGCAGGCCTACGACCCGAAGAGCGGGTTCGTGTTCTCCGCCAACCAGCGCGAGGTCGCGAACAGCTACCCCTACTACATCGGCACGGCCCTCGACTTCTTCGCCCCGGGCTACCGGGCCGACCAGATACGCTGCACCCTCGCGGCCGCGCACGGCCTGACGGCGGCCGACTTCGCCCGCCTGCAGTCAAGCAGCCAGGACCTCCTCGCCGCGCAGATGACGCCCGAGCTCCTTGCCGCCCTGAGGGGCCGCCGCCTGACGGCGACGGAGAGCGTTGTGCGGCGCCTGCTCGCGCGCTGGAACGGCACCATGTCCGTCGGCGCGCCACAGGCCACCGTGTGGTGGTTCTTCCTCCAGACCTACATGCGTGACACGTTCGGCCCCTGGTGGCGCGCGGACAGGGTTCCGGTCTCTGCGGACCCCGGCCTCGCCCTTTCATGGACCTCGGACGTGGCTGCGACCCTGGCCGAGGACCTGCAGGCGTGGAGCGCGCGGGATCCCGCGAACGCCGCCTTCGACCTGCCGGACGGGCGCCGGCGCGCCGCCCCGGCGGTCATGGCCAAGGCCTTCTCGCAGACCGTGGCGTACCTGGTGCGACGGCTAGGTCCCACGCCCGCCAAGTGGGCGTGGGGAAGGGTGCACACGCGCGCGTTCCCGTCGCTCGCAGGCATCGCCGCCCTTGGCTACGGCCCGCGCCCTGCCGGCAGCGACCCGTTCGCGGTGGACGCCGCCGACGGTGGCCTCACGGCGGAGCAGGGACCGAGCTGGCGCATGA
>JAKASY010000312.1 GCA_021817625.1 Bacillota bacterium
CGGGCGGGTCGCGACGGCCGCGCCGGGCGTCGGCGCGCGCGTGTACGAGCCCGACCTTGCGCGCCTGGGACCGCCCATCGGGCGGCCAGGCAAGATCGTGTGCATCGGCCTCAACTACCGCCTCCACGCCCTTGAGGGCGGGCACGAGCTGCCCACGGCGCCGGAGGTGTTCTTCCGCGGCCCCACCACCCTGGTCGGGCCGCGCGACCCGGTGCCCATGCCCTCCCTGAGCGACCGCTTCGACCTCGAGGTGGAGCTGTGCGTGGTCATGGGCGCTGCGGCGCGCCACGTGTCGCGCGAGCGCGCGCTCGAGCACGTGGCCGGCTACATGGTGCTCAACGACATGAGCGTGCGCGACTTCCAGCACCGCGGCTCGCAGTGGGGGCCGGGCAAGAACTGGGACGGCTCCGCCCCGTGCGGTCCGCTGCTCGTGACGTCGGACGAGGTCGGCGATCCGGGCCTCCTCGACGTCTCGTCGGATATCGACGGATCTCCCATGCAGTCCTCGAACACGTCCGACCTGATCTTCGACGTGCCAACGCTGGTCGCCGACCTCTCCAGCTTCATGACCCTCGAGCCCGGCGACCTCATCGCCACCGGCACGCCCTCTGGCGTCGGGGAGTCGCGCAAGCCGCCGCGCTTCTTGCGGGTGGGCGAGCGCGTGCGCTGCACCGTGGCCGGGCTCGGCAGCCTGGAGAACCGCGTCGTGACGGAGGCGGACTGGCTGGCAGGCCGCGGCGCGCCCTCCGCCTGACCGACCCATCGGTCCGGCGTGACGACTGCGACCCGGCAGTTTATTCTCTATAGTGGACAAGCAATCGGAGGTGACGGCGTTGCGTCTGGAGCTCAAGTACTGCACGTCTTGAGGCTACCTGCCACAGGCCACCCGGGTGGTGGCCGAGGTGCTGGACGCGTTCAAGAACAAGGTTCAGGAGCTGCGGGTGATCCCCTCGTCAGGCGGCGTGTTCGAGGTCGCGGACCTTGACAAGGGGACCACGGTGTTCTCCAAGATGCGGGAGGGGCGCTTCCCCGAGGAGGGCGAGGTGGCCCAGCGCATGGGGGCGCCCGCCAAGGCCCAAGGGTAGGGGCGACGTTACCGCGGCGCGGCCGAGGACGCCCACGCAAGGGCCGCCTCGGCCGCCTCGCGTCCCTGGCGCACGCAGTCCGGCATGCCGACGCCGCGGAAGGCACTGCCCGTGGCCCACACGGCGGGCAGGTGGGAGAGGGCGGCCTCGATGCGCTCCACCCGCGCAAGGTGGCCCACGGCGTACTGCGGCAGCCCTTGGGGCACACGCATCACGCGCACGAGCCGAGGCTCCGCCTCGATCCGCATCGAGCGGCGCAAGGCGGCGCGCGCCGTCGTCACGAGGTCGTGGTCGTCGCGTTCGAGCACGTGCTCGCCGGCGCGGCCCAGGTACACGCGCAGGAGTGCCGTGTCGGGCGGCGCGCTCTCGGGCCACTTGGCGCTCACCCAGGTGCACGCCGTCACCGCGATGTCGGCGCGGCGGGGCACGACGAAGCCGGATCCCGCCATACGGTGCGCCACCGCGGCGCGGTCGAAGGCGAAGGCGACGAGGGCGACGTCCGCATAGGCGACGCCGCCCAGCTCGCGCGCGGCGTCCGGCGCGGCGTCGGCCAGGACGCGGGCTGCCTGGGGCGCCGGCAGGGCGATCACGACCGCGTCGGCGTGCACCTCCTCGCCGGCCAGGCGGACCGTGTAGCCACCTCGGGCGGAGCGCTCCAGGGCGTGCACCTCCGCGCCCGTGCGCAGCTCGACGCCGGGAGTGGCCCGAAGGCGGGCTGCCAGAGCGTCCACGAGGGTCGCGAGGCCCTGCCGCAGGGTGAGGAACGGAGGCGGCGGCGGCGCGGTAGCGCCGGCCGCGGCACGGGCGCACCGCGCCCGCCGCGCCTCGGCCATGGCGCCGAGGATCAGGCTGCGGTGCTGGGCCTCCTGGCGGCGCAGGTTGGGAAAGGTGGCGTCCAGGCTGAGGCGGTCGGCGTCCGCGGCGTAGATGCCGGAGAGAAGGGGCTCCACCAGGCGGTCGACCACCTCCGGGCCGAGGCGGGCGCGCAGGAGCCGCCCAAGCGCCACGTCGCTCCCGTCCGGCGGCAGCACCCGCGGCAGCACGAGGTCGAGGAGCGCCCTTGCCTTGCCCGCCGGCGTGAGCAGGCGCGTCGCGAGGAACGGCCCGAGGCGGCTCGGCATGCCCGTGACGACTCCTGCGGGCAACGGGTGAAGGCGTCCGGCGTGGTAGACGAAGGAGCGACGGCCCACCGGCGGCGTCGCGACCAGCTCCCCCTCGAGGCCCAGATCGCGGCACAGGTCGCGTGCCCAGGGCTTGCCCGGCGTGGCGAGGAAGGAGTCGGGGCCCTGCTCGATCACGAGACCCTCCGGACGCGCGGTCTCGACCTTGCCGCCGGGGCGGTCCGCGCTCTCGAGCAGCGTCACCTGCACGCGGCCCGCGGCCGCGGCCGGCGCTAGCTCGTAGGCCGCGCTCAGGCCGGTGAGGCCGCCGCCGAGGACCAGGATGCGCGGCATCGCGGGAGCGGCCACCCTACGCCTCCGACGCGGCCGCGAGGCGCCGGTCGACGACGTCGGCCAGGACTTCGAGGAAGGCCGGGTCGGCGTTCGGGGAGGCTGTCCGCTCGAGGTGCAGCCCGAGATCGCGCGCCAGGGCCTGCGCCTCGACGTCCAGGTCGTAGAGCACCTCGAGGTGGTCCGAGACGAAGCCGGCCGGGCAGACGACGGCGGCGCGGTGACCCTCGGCGCGCAGCTCGCGCAGCGTCTCGAGGATGTCGGGCCCAAGCCAGCGCTCGCTTGTGCGACCCGCGCTCTGCCAGGAGATGCGCCAGTCGCGGCGTCCCAGTCGCTGCGCGATCGCGCGCGCGGTCTCCGTCAGCTGGTCGCGGTAGGGGTCGCCCACCTCTTCGACAAGGCGGGCGGGCAGGCTGTGGGCGGAGACGACAAGCGGCACGGCCGGGCGCTCGGCGGCGTCGAAGCGGCCGAGCGCGTCCTCCACCCGCGCCGCCAGGAAGGCGATCAGCGAGGGCTCGAGGTGCCAGCTCTCCACGAAGTCGATGTGGGCGGGGCCGCCGACCTCCTGCGCGCGCCCGAGGACGGCGCGGCGGTACTCGTCCACGCTGCCGGCCGAGTAGTGCGGGGCGAGGACCAGGGCGACGGCGTGCTCGACGCCATCGCGCCGCATGTCGGCCACGGCGTCGGCGAGGAAGGGGGCGGTGTGCTTCATGCCCTGGTAGCCGCGAAGGGCGCGGCCCGGATGGCGGCGGCGCAGCGCGTCCACGAGGCCCTCCCCCTGGGCGCGGGTGATCTCGACCAGGGGCGAGCGGCCGCCGATGGCGCGGTAGCGGGACAGGAGCTCCTCCAGGTGGGCGGCGCTGGGCGGGTGGCCGTGGCGGATGTGCGTGTAGTACGGGAGCACCTCGTCCAGGTCACGCGGCGTTCCGTAGGCCATCGTCAGGATGCCGGTCACCGGGCTAGGCACGCGCTCACCTCCGTGCGGGCAGGGTGGGGCTGGCGCCGCCTGCGCTCTCCAGGGCGGCCGGCGGCGGCTCGGCGTGGACGCGCTCGACCAGGCGCCGCAGGGTCTCCTGCGGCGTGTCGGGCAGGACGCCGTGGCCGAGGTTGAACACGTAGCCCCCCCGGTGCCGGGTGCCGGCCTTGAGGGCGTCGCTCGCGGCGCTCTCGACTGCCTCCCAGGGCGCCAGCAGAAGCGCGGGGTCCAGGTTGCCCTGGATGGCGACCGTCGGGCCCAGGCGCGCGGAGGCGACGCCGAGCGGCACACGCCAGTCGACGCCCACCACCTCGGCGCCGCTGTCGCGCATGCGCGTGAGAAGCTCGCCCGTCTCCACGCCGAACACGATGCGCGGCACCTGAAGGTCGGCCGTGGCGGACACGATGGCGCGCATGACCGGCAGCACGTGGCGCTCGTAGTCGGCCGGGGAGAGCGTCCCCGCCCAGCTGTCGAACAGCATGAGGGCCTGCGCCCCGGCCTCCGCCTGGGCCCGCAGGTAGGCCGTGACGACGGCCCCCAGCCGCGCCAGGAGGTCGTCGAACAGCGGCGTCGCGGCGTGCATCATCGTCTTCGTGGCGACATGGGCGCGGGAGGGGCGGCCCTCCACGAGGTAGCTGGCCAGGGTGAACGGCGCTCCGGCGAAGCCGATGAGCGGCGTCGGGCCCAGGGCCTCGCGCGCCCGCGCCACGGTCTCCAGGACATAGGGCAG
>JAKASY010000313.1 GCA_021817625.1 Bacillota bacterium
CGGCCGGGGGAGGTTCACGGACGATATCCGCCTTCCCGGCATGGCCTACGCCGCCTTCGCCCGCTCCATGCACGCGTCGGCCCGCATTCGCGTGGACGCGGCCAAGGCACGCGCCATGCCTGGCGTCCTGGCCGTGCTCACGGCGGCGGACGTGGCCGGCCAGCTGGGGACCCTGCCCACGGCCTGGCTCGTGCCGGACGCCGGTCTGCGCACGCCGGAGCGGCCTGTCCTGGCGACGGGAGAGGTGCGCTACGTGGGAGAGCCCATCGCCATGGTCGTCGCCGCCTCCCGCGGCGAGGCCGTCGACGCCGCGGCCGCCGTGGCCGTGGACTACGAGCCCCGCCCGTGCGTCGCGGACGGTCCCCGCGCCCTCGCGCCGGACGCCGCCCAGGTGCACGCGGACGTGCCCGGCAACGTCCTCCTGCGCTGGCGCTGCGGCGACCGCAGCGCGACCGAGCGCGCCTTCGCCGAGGCACCGGTCCGGGTCTCCCTCGCCCTGCGCCAGCAGCGCCTCGTGCCCTCGGCGATGGAGCCGCGCAGCGCCGTGGCCCGGCCGGAGCCCGACGGCGCGCTCGCGCTTTGGAGCACGAGCCAGAACCCGCACATCGCGCGCTTTGTCCTGTCCTCGGTCCTGGGCGTGGCCGAGCAGCGCCTGCGGGTGGTGGCGCCCGACGTGGGCGGCGGCTTCGGCAGCAAGATCCCGGTCTACCCGGAGGAGGTCCTCGTGGCGCACGCCGCCCGCGCCCTGGGTGTGCCGGTGAAGTGGACGGAGACGCGCTCCGAGGCCTTCGCCGCGACGATTCACGGCCGCGACCAGAGCCAGGAGGCAGAGCTGTGCGGGCTCGAGGACGGCACGATCACCGGGCTTCGAGTGCGGGCCGTGGCCAACATGGGCGCCTACCTGTCCCTGGCCGCGCCGGGCGTGCCGACCATCCTGTTCGGGCTCATCGCGCCGGGCGCCTACCGCATTCCCGCCGTCGACGTCGAGGTAGTCGGCGTAGCGACGAACACCACGCCGACCGACGCGTACCGGGGCGCCGGCCGGCCGGAGGCCACCTTCCTCGTCGAGCGCCTGGTCGACACCTTCGCCCACAAGGTCGGTGTCGACCCGGCCGAGGTGCGCCGCCGCAACTTCATCCCCAAGGACGCCTTCCCCTACGACACCGCCACCGGCCTCAAGTACGACAGCGGGGACTACCATCAGAGCCTGGAGAAGGCCCTCGGAGCGATCGGCTACGACGCGCTGCGCCGGCGCCAGGAGGACCTGCGCGCCGAGGGCCGGTACCTCGGCATCGGCCTGTCGAGCTACGTTGAGGTGTGCGGCCTGGGGCCCTCCAAGGTGGCGGGCGCGGTGGGCTTCCAGGGAGGCCTGTGGGAGAGCGCGACGGTGCGTGTGCACCCGTCGGGCAAGGTGACCCTCCTGACCGGCGCGTCGCCGCACGGGCAGGGCGAGGAGACCACCTTCGCCCAGATCGTCGCGGACGAGCTGGGCGTCCCCCTCGAAGACGTGGATGTCGTCCACGGCGACACCGCCGCGGTGCCCATGGGCTGGGGCACCTACGGCAGCCGGACGACGCCGGTCGGGGGCGGTGCCGCGGCCCTCGCCGCCCGCAAGGTCGTGGCCAAGCTCCGGCGCCTCGCCGCGCACATCCTGGAGGCGTCCGAGGCGGACATCGTCGCGGAGGACGGCCGCTATCACGTCCAGGGCGCGCCCGCCCGCTCGCTCACGTTCGCCGCTCTGGCCCTCCAGGCTCACCTCGCGTGGCGGCTGCCCGACGGCATGGAGCCGGGCCTCGAGGAGTCCGCCTTCTACGACCCGGAGAACTTCGTCTTCCCCTTCGGCACCCACGCCTGCGCCGTCGAGGTCGACCGCCAGACGGGCGCGGTGCGCATCCTGCGCTACGTCGCGGTCGACGACTGCGGCCGCATGGTAAACCCCATGGTCGTGGACGGGCAGGTGCACGGCGGCGTCGCGCAGGGCATCGGCCAAGCGCTATTCGAGGAGGCCCAGTACGACCCGGACGGACAGCTCCTGACCGCCTCGTTCATGGACTACGCCGTGCCCAAGGCGCGGCTTCTGCCGTCGATCGAGACCCTGCACACCGAGACGCCGTCGCCCCACAACCCCCTCGGCGTCAAGGGGGTGGGCGAGACCGGCACGATCGCCGCCACCCCGGCGGTGGTGAACGCCGTGATGGACGCGCTGTGGCCGCTCGGCATCGAGAACCTGGACATGCCGCTCACGCCGGAAAGGCTGTGGCGCGCCATGCGCGACGCCGGGTCGGGCGCGGGCGCGAGGGAGGGAGGGCGATGATCCCGCAGGCCTTCGAGTACGTGCGGCCGTCAAGCGTGGACAACGCGATCGAAGCCCTGCGCGAAAAGCCCGGCGCCAAGCTCCTGGCGGGCGGCCACAGCCTCCTGCCGCTCCTCAAGCTACGCCTGGCGAGCGTGCCGGCGCTCGTGGACATCGCGCACCTGGCCGAGCTGCGCGGCGTCTGGCAGGATAGCGAGGCGCTCGTGATCGGCGCCCTCACCACCCATGCCGACATCGCCGCCTCGGAGCTCGTACGCGGCGCCTGGCCCGTACTCGCCCGCGCCGCGGAGCGCATCGGCGACGTCCAGGTGCGAAACCGCGGCACGATCGGCGGCAACCTCGCGCATGCCGACCCCGCCTCCGACCTGCCCGGCGTCATGCTCGCCCTCGACGCCACGCTCGGCGTCGCCGGACCCGACGGCGCGCACGAGGTTTCGGCCGCCGCGTTCTGGACCGGACCCTTCTCGACCGTCCTGGGCGATGCGGACGTGCTCACGGCCGTGCGCCTTCCCGCACCGCCCGCTCGCACCGGCAGCGCGTACAGGAAGCTGCCGCACCCGGCCTCCGGCTACGCCGTGGTGGCCGTCTCCGCGGTCGTCACCCTCGACCCGGGCGGGGGCGTGGCTCGCGCCGCGCTCGCGCTGGGCGGCGTCGCCGCCGTCCCCTTCCGGGCCCGGGCGGCCGAGGCCGAGCTGACCGGCCGGCCCATGGACGACGAGCGCCTCCGCGCTGCGGCCGAGCGCCTGCTCGAGGGCCAAGAACCCATGGCGGACCTGTACGCGTCCGCCGACTACCGCGGTCACATGGCCCGGCCATACGCGCACGACGCTCTGCGGGAGGCGGGACGCCGGGCCGCACAGGCGATGTAGGCACGAGGCGGCGCCCAGGCCGGGCGTCGCGCGCCGAGGATCACTGGCACGCAGCCGCCACGGCGCCCCGTGGCGGCTGCGCTCCCGTGTCGGACCGATCCGGGCGGCCCGCCCCGGCGGCGGCGTGTTGGCGCCTTCCCAGTCGGCGGCCCATCTCTGACAGGACTGTCAGCGTGAAGAGGAGCCCGTCTCGGACATCGGCCGTGCCGTAGGTGGGCCGAAGGCCCCCGTGGCGCTGTGTCGGGCGGGCTCGCTGGCGTTGGGCAGACGGGCCAGCCTCGGCATGCCGGACCGGGCGATGACGAGTCCCTGGCCGAGGTAGCCCACGCCGGCGAGCAAGATGCAGGCCGCCATCCCGAGATGGGTGCCGACGATCCCGCCGATGGCGGCGCCAACCGGCCGTGCGCCCGTGTTGGCCGTCATGAACACGGCCGATACCCGCCCCAGGAGCGACGCCGGCGTGACGGTCTGGCGCAGGGTGGTCTGGGTGATCGTCCAGACGGCGGGCCCCGCTCCAAAGAGAAAGAGGGCCACGGTCAGGAGCAGGGCGGATGGACGCCACAGGGTGGCGGCGACCGCGATCCCGGCGAGAGCGGACGCCGCCGGTCCAAGCGCGATGGTGGCGCCAAAGGACAGCCGACGCGACAACGCGGGCGTGCCGACCGCGCCCACCACCATCCCGACGCCCATGGCCGCCTGCGTGGCGCCCACGCCTGACGCGGACATGCGCAGGGCGTGCACCGCATACGGCACGTAGACCGACTGCAGCACCATCCAGGACAGGTTCCAGACCATGGCCGTCAGGAGGATGGCGCGAAGGTAGCGGTGGCCCCACGCAAAGCGCAGGCCGGCCACCAGGCCGGCCAGCGGCGAACGCACGCCGGAGGCGGCGCGATCGCCACGGCCGCGCGAGGGCTCGGGCACCTGCGCCAGCATCAGGACGGCGACGACCGACAGGGCCGCGCCGAGCGCGAACGTCGGGCCGGCTCCGACGCGCCCGACGAGGAGGCCCGCGAGCGCCGGGCCGACGATGAATGCGCCGCTGCGCACAATGCCGAG
>JAKASY010000314.1 GCA_021817625.1 Bacillota bacterium
GCCACACGCCCTACTGGCGCTTCGGCGTGCGCTTCGGCATGCGCATGGGCGACGGCCCACTCCTCTACGCGCTCACGACGGCACTGGTCGACCCGTTTGTGCACCTGCCGATGGGCGAGACTGCCGAGGTGCTGGCCGCCGAGTACGGCATCTCCCGCGAGGAGCAGGACCGCTACGCCCTGGAGAGCCAGCGGCGGGCGGCCGGCGCGCGCGCCGACGGCCGGCTCGCCGCCGACATCGTCCCCCTGCCGGAGCTGGCCGCGGACGAGCACATCCGCCCGGACGCCAGCATGGAGGCACTCGGCCGCCTGCGGCCGGCGTTCCGCGAGGGCGGCACGGTCACCGCCGGCAACGCCTCCGGCCTGAACGACGCCGGCGGCGCCGTCGTCGTCGCCTCCCGCGGCGCCGCCGAGGCCGCGGGCCTGCGCGCGCGGGCCGTCGTACGGGGCACGGGCGTGGTCGCCACCGACCCCCTGCACATGGGCATCGCTCCGGTCGCCGCCGTGCGCCAGGCGCTCGACCGGGCGGGCATCGCGCTCGCGGCCGTCGACCTGATCGAGCTCAACGAGGCGTTCGCCGCCCAGACCCTGGCGGTGATGCGCGACCTGGACCTCGACCCGGCCAAGACCAACGTGCTTGGCGGCGCCATCGCGCTCGGGCATCCGGTTGGCGCCACGGGCGCGCTCCTCGTGGCGAAGATCCTGAGCGAGATGGAGCGCCGCAGCGCTCGCTACGGCCTCGTGACGCTCTGCATCGGCGGCGGCCAGGGCATCGCCGCCGTGCTGGAGCGGGCGTCTTGACCGCCGCGGCCGCCCTCGCCTTCACCGTCGGGGAGCACGTGCACGGCCTCACGCTCGCCGCCGAGCCGCGCTGGCCCGCGGACCCGCCCAACGTGTACGCCGTCCAGGGCGGGGGCGCCTGGGCCATGGTGGACAGCGGCTGGGACCGCGAGCAGGACCGGCGCGCGATCGACGCCTGGCTCGCGGACGTGGCGCCCAGGGGCAGGGCGGCGGCGCTCATCGTCACCCACGCCCACCGAGATCACATCGGCGGCCTGCGCCACCTGGCGCGCAGCTACGGCCTGACGGCCCTGGCCCTCGCGCCCGAGCGCGACACCGCGAGGCGCCACGGCCTGGACGCCGCCTTCGAGACCGTCGCCGCCGGGAGCGCGCTCGACCTCGGCGGCGGCGTGCGGCTCAGCCTTCTGGCCACGCCCGGGCACACGCCGGGCAGCCTGACAGTCCACCTCCCCGCCCGCGTGGGCGAAGGGGCGCAGGGCGTGCTCTTCACCGGTGACACCGTCGTGGGCCGGCACAGCGCCTGGGTCGGGCCGCCGGACGGCGACCTCGACGTCTATCTCGACACCCTCGTTCGGCTTGCCGATGCCGCCGCGCCCTGGGCCGGGGCACGCCTCGCCCCGGGCCACGGACCCGCTGGCGGCCCGGCGGGCGAGGCGGCGGAGACGCTGCGGGTGCGCCGGCTCGGGCGCGACGACGACATCCTGCGCCTCCTGGGCACCCGCGAGGCGAGCGCGCGGGCCCTGGCGCACGCCCTGTACGGGGCGGGCGGCGGGCCGATCCTGGGCGCCGGGGGCGTGGCCGAGCGCACCGTCCTCGCCCACCTCGAGCGCCTGCGACGGCTTGGGCGCGTGCGCCCCAAGGCGGCCGAGCCGGACCCCGCGCTGACCGCCTGGTGCCGCCTGTCCTAACGCGCATCGCCCGTACCGCGCGCGGCATCCTGTAGGCATGACGTCCCTGCGATCGGCGGCCGCGGCCCTGGCCCTCGCCGCCCTGGGCACACTCCCGCCCGTCTCAGCCTGGCCGCCCGGCGCCGCACCCTTGGCGCTCGCGGTCGGCCTGCGGCTGTGCACGCTCGGCACCGACGACACGGCGTGGGCCAAGGCGTGGACCGCAAGGCTTCCACCCGCGCTACGCCGGCGCGTCCCCACGCAGGCCCTCGGCGCGCAGGCGCTCTCGCGCCCCCATCCATGCGGCGGCGGCCTGCTCGTGGGCCTGGCGGCGCCGGAGCTCGGCGCGCCGGGCGACGGCCGGCTCACGGTCGCCTATGCGGGCGCCGGCTACCTGGCGGGCGCAGCCCTGGGCGCCGCCCTGCCGACCGACGGGACGCTCACGACGGCGCGCGTCGCCGGCCCGCTTGCGCCCACGCCGTCCAACGAGGCGCTCCTCGCGGGCCTCGCCCAGGGGCTCGCCGCTGCGGCGCCGGCCGGCACGCGCCTCGCCGTGGGCGGCAGGGCCGGCGCCGCGGACGTCGCGGTGGCGATCGACAGCCGCTCGCCCGCGGCCCTCGTGACCTGGCGCAAGGGCGAGACGCGCGGCCGCTGCATGGTGGACGAGGACGCCCTCGCCGCCGTCCTGGCGCGCCGCCTGACGGGCCATGTGGCCACGACGGCCGCGCCCCAGGTGTTTCGCTGCGCGCTCGCGCCGCCCGACGACGCGACCGCCGCCGCCCTGGCCGCCGCGCGCTCGCGCCTGGCCCAGGGCCTGGTGCCGGATGCGCTGCCGAGCTTCACCCGGCCGCCCCTCGCCGTCGCGCCCTGGCAGCGCGCGACCCAGCCCCAGAGGCCGGCGCGGCGCGACCGCCGCCGGCGCTAGGGGACGCCGTCCGGCCTACGCCAGGTCGAGGTCGATCTGCGCGCGCTGCAGGCGGCCGCTGTAGTCGACGTACACCGCCTTGAGCTCCGTGAACGCCTCGATTCCCGCCGTGCCCGCCTCGCGATGGCCGTTTCCCGTGTCGCGCGTGCCGCCGAACGGCGTCTGGATCTCCGCTCCCGTGGTGCCCGCGTTCACGTAGAGGATGCCCACGGCGACGTCGCGGATCGCGCGGAAGGCGGCGTTCACGTCGCGCGTGAAGATCGAGCCGCTCAAGCCGTAGGGGACGCCGTTCATCACGTCGATCGCCTCGTCGAGGTCGGAGACCGGAAGGATCGAGAGCACGGGGCCGAAGATCTCCTCGCGCGCGAGGCGCATGGTCGGCGCCACGTCCGTGAAGATCGTCGGCGCAAAGTAGTGCCCGCCCTCAAGGCCCGCTCCCTCGGCGCGGTGGCCGCCCGCGATCAGGCGCGCGCCCTCGACCTCGCCCTGGGCGACGTAACGCTCGATCTTCTCCAGCGCGGCGCGATGGATCACCGGCCCGACCTGGACGCCCTCCTCAAGGCCTCTCCCGACGCGCAGCGCGCGTGCGCGGCGCACGAGGCGCTCTTCGAGCTGCTCCTTCACGGCGCGCTCGACGATCACCCGGCTTGTCGCCGTGCAGCGCTGGCCGCTCGTGCCGAACGCGCCCCAGACGATCGCCTCGGTCGCCAGCTCGAGGTCGGCGTCCGAAAGGACGATCACCGCGTTCTTGCCGCCAAGCTCCACGCTCACGCGCTTCATCAGGCTCCCGGCCGCGCTGGCAACCTGCTTTCCGACGGCGGTGGAGCCGGTGAACGAGACAACGTTGACCTCGGGGTGGCGCACGAGCGCGTCCCCGACCGCGGGCGTGGCGCTGTACACCAGGTTGAGCACGCCCGGCGGCAGGCCGGCCTCGGTGAGGATCTCCACGAAGTCGCGCGCCAGCCGGGGCGCGTCGCTCGAGGGCTTGAAGACGGCGGTGTTGCCGGCGATGAGGGCGGGGCAGAGCTTCCAGGTCGGGATCGAGAACGGGAAGTTCCAGGGCGTGATCGCCGCCACGACGCCGATCGGGTCGCGCACGACCATCGCGAACTTGCTCGGCAGCTCGGCGGGCATGGTCTGGCCCAACAGGCGCCGCCCCTCGCCGGCCATGTAGTAGACCATGTCGATGCCTTCCTGCACCTCGCCGCGCGACTCCTCGAGCACCTTGCCCATGTCCTCGGTCATGCGTCGCGCGAGCTCCTCCTTGCGGCGCGTCAGGATCTCCGCCGCTCGGAAGAAGACCTCGGCCCGCCGCGGCGCGGGCACGAGCCGCCAGCGCGCGAACGCGCGCCGCGCCGCCTGCGCGGCCGCGTCCACGTCCTCCGCGCCCGACTCCGGCAGGCGCACGATCACCTCACCCGTCGCCGGGTCGCGGTGGTCGACGCGCTGGCCGCTCGCCGCCGCGCACCAGCGGCCGTCGACATAGTTCAGGATCTCCTCGACGCCGCCCTCACGCCTCGTTGTGGCCATTCCCGTCGCGCTCGTGGCCATCGCCATCGCCTTCCTTTCTCGCATCCGGCGCCTGCCCGTCCGTGGTCTCGTAGATCCGAA
>JAKASY010000315.1 GCA_021817625.1 Bacillota bacterium
GTTCCCCGCAAGACGCCGAAGAGCCGGTAGCGCGGCCTCGAGGAGCCGCCGCTCCTCCGGCGCCAGGGCGGCAAGGCGCGCGCCCACGGCGCCGGTGCGGGCCGTCCGCACCCGGGCGCGCAGCGCCCGCCCCTGGGCCGTGGCCTGGAGGCGAACCGCGCGCGCGTCGCCGAAGTCGCGCAGGCGCACGACCAAGCCGCGGCGCACGAGGCCGGCGACGAGCGCGCTCATCGTGGGCTGCGCCACCTGCTCGGAGAGCGTCAGGTCGGCGATACGCTGAGGCCCATCATCGACGAGCCTGGCGAGCACGCGCGCCTGCGGCAGCGTCAGGCCGACGGTGCGCATAGCGGGGCGGGTCAGGATCGTGATGCGGGTGGCGATGCCCACCAGCTCTTCCGCGAGGCCTTCGGTCTGGCCCGGCTGCGAGGTCAACATATAGCCATGCTATATAACCGTCGCGTACGGCACAAGGCGTCGTGCCACGGCGCCTGGCCCGCCGCCGCCCGCGTCAAGCCTGGCTGCGCCGCCACCCCCAGGGCAGCGTGTAAAGCCAGCCCTCGCGCCAGGCGAAGGGGGCGTCCACGAGTTCCTCCAGGGCTGTACCCTCGAGCAGGTGCTCGATCGCCCAGCGCGTCGCGCTGTGGCCGATGAGGACCACGGTCGCGCCGTCCGGACCCCGAGCCACCTCCTCGAGGAGGGACGCGACGCGGTCGACCACCTGCCGCAGGCTCTCGCCGCCCGGGAACGGCTCGTCGATGCGGCGGCGCCGCTCGCGCGCCACCGTCTCGGCCGGCGCGCCGTTGAACCCTCCGTAGTTGCACTCGCGTAGCCGCCGGTCGTAGCGCACGACGCCCGCCCGGCCGGCGAACGCGAGCTCCGCCGTCTCCCGGGCCCTGCCGAGGTCCGAGGCGATGACGGCGTCGGCATCGGCATGGCGCTCGCCGATCGCCGGCGCGAGGCGCCGCCCCGCCGCCGACAGCCGGCCCTCCAGCCAGCCGGTGGCGATGCCGGCCTCATTGTCCTCGCTGATGCCGTGCGTCTCGAACATGAGCCGGATGGCCATCTCCCGCCTCCCCCAAGAGCGCTTCGTCCGCCGCGCCCGAACCTCCTTGCCGTCCATCGCCGCACCGCGACCTGATAGACTGGGGGCAGCGGTGGGGCGGCCTTCCAGCCGTGCCCGCCACGATCAGGCGGCGAAGCGGAGGGATCGCGTACATGACCGGCGAGCAGCTGGCAGCGCGCTGGATGGCCCATCGCAAGGTGTCGCAGGAGCTTCTCGATCGCGTGCCCGACGACCAGGCGGACTTTCGCCCGTGGCCTGGTGCGATGACGGTGGCGGCGCTCGGCGCCCACATCGCCCTGGCGCACCACATGTTCACGACCGTGGCGGCGAACGACGAGGCCCAGCCCCCGGACGCGGCGAGCGTGCCGCAGGATCTCCCCGGCGTGCGGGCACTCATGCGCCGGTTGACCGAGGAGGACCTGGCCACGCTGCAAGGCTTGGACGCCCAGGCGCTGGCCCAGGCGCGGAGCCGGCGCGGGCGCGAGCAGGCGGCGGAGGGCTTCGTCCTCGACGCGCGCGAGCACGAGATCCACCACAAGGGCGAGCTGTTCGAGTACGTGCGCATCCTGGGCGCCGCGGAGGTGCCGCCCTGGGTGATGCGCTAGGCGCTTGCCCCGCTGTCCCGCCTCAGGGCCGCGACGCCGGTGCGGGCGCCGCGGCCTTCGCCACGGCCGGCTGGCGCGACCCGGCACGCAGGTAGGAGAGCGCCGCTCCCGCCGCGGCCAAGGCGGTGGAGAGGAGAAGGGCCAGCCGCAGGCCGCGCGCGAACGCCGCCGTGGATGCGGCCGCGCCGTGCACCGCCGCCCCGGCCAGGAAGCCTGCGAGCCTGCCCGCGCCCATCGCCTCGGACACCACGCTGAACGCGAGGGCGATGGACAGGACCTGGCCGCTGTTGAACAGGAAGCTGCGCGTGGCGGCCGCGACGCCGCGCCGCTCGGGCAGGACGGCGCTCATGATGGCGCTCGTGTTCGGGGACTGGAACATGCCGTTTCCGAGGCCGGCCAGGACGAGCGCGGCGGCGATCGGCGTGTAGGCGCCGGTGACGGGAAAGTGGGCGAGGGCGAAGAAGGCGACCGCCCCGAGCAGTAGGCCGACCGACGCGAGGCCGCGCGGCCCCACGCGGTCCGACAGGGCGCCCGAGACCGGGGCGACGAGGAGCACAGCGGCGGAGAAGGGCATGAGGAGAAGGCCGGCGCGCAGGGGGCTCGCGCCCAGGAGCCCCTGGAACGCGAAAGTCAGGAGAAACATGAGCGCGCCCTGGGCGAGCGCGTTCAGGAAGAGGGCGGCGTTGCCGAACGTGAACGCCCGCTCCGCGAACAAGCTCAGGTCCAGGAGGGGATGGGGCGCTCTTCCCTCGATCGCCACGAACAGTACGATGAGGGCGAGACCCAGGCCGATGAGCACGGGCACGACCGGGCCCCCGTTTCCCTGCACGACCTCCGTCAGGCCCATGAGCACGGCCACCACGCCCGCCGTCACGGCGGCGAGGCCGGCGTAGTCGAAGGCCTCGGCCTTGGCGCGCCGGCCGGTCTCGCGCAGGGCGACGTAGGTCCAGAGCGCGCCGAACGTGCCGATCGGCAGGTTGACGAAGAAGATCCAGCGCCAGCCGAGAGCGGTCGTGATCACGCCGCCCAGCACGAGGCCGCCCAGGCCGCCGGCGAGCGCCGCCACCTGGTTGATGCCGAGTGCCAGGCCGCGCTGGCGCGCGGGAAAGGCGTCCGTGATGATCGCCATGGAGTTCGACCACAGGCAGGCGGCGCCGATGCCCTGCACGAGGCGCCCGGCGAGCAGCATGGGGCCGCTCAGAGCGATGCCCGAGAGGGCGGAGCCGGCCGTGAACAGGACGAAGCCGAGGAGATAGAAGCGCACCCGGCCGTGCAGATCGCTCAGGCGGCCGACGGGCAGGAGGAGCGCCGTGATGATCACCGTGTAGCCCATGAGGATCCAGAGCATGAGCGCGACGCCCGTGTGCAGGTCGCGCGCGATGGTGGGCAGGGAGACCGTCAGGATCGAGCCGTCCAGGACGGACATGAAGGCGCCGATCGTGGTGTTGGCGAGCGCGATCCATCGGTAGTTCGCGGGTGCGGGTCCGCTCGGCCGCCGCAGGCGTCGACGCGGCCCGGAGGGATCGATCGGGCTCTCATCCATACACCGGCGTTGGCCACGGGCGGCGTCGTCTCCTGCCGCCTCTGCCTGGAAGATGCTTCGCGGCGGTCCCGGCTCAGACCAGGCCGACGCCGCTGCGGTACGGATGCACCGACACGATCAGGCGGCCCTCCGCGAAGCGCCTGGCGGTGAACTCGCTCAGGTCGATGCTCGGCCGGCCGTCCACTGCCCACTCCGCCATGAGCCGTCCGACCACCGGCGTGAGCTTGAAGCCGTGGCCGCTGAAGCCGGCCGCGTAGAAGTAGCCCGGCACCTCGGGCGGGGCGCCGATGCACGGCTGGAAGTCGGGCGTCACCTCGTAGCGCCCGGTGTAGCCGGCCGGCACCAATTCGCCCTCGGCCAGGGCGGGGAAGCGCCGGATCGCCTTGTCCGCCGCGTTCTCGATCGCCGCCGCGCTGGGGGTGGCGAGATCCGGCGTGTCGGGGTCGGTGAGGCGGGGGTGCAGGTGCTCCAGGGTGTGGTCCTCGTCGCCGAACAGGATGCGGCCTCCGCCGTGCGGGCGGACGTACATGAGCTGCACGAGGTCGATGACGATCGGCGGATCCTTAAGCCCGGGCGGCAGGTCGAACAGGACGATGCTCTCGCGCTGCGGCTCGACGGGCAGGTCGATGCCGAGCGGCCGGCTGAGCGGTCCCGACCAGTTGCCCGCGGCGTTCACCACGACCGGGGCGTCAACCGGACCGGCGTCCGTGTCGACGCCGGCGGCGCGGCCATCCGGCCCCTGACGGACGCGAAGCGCGCGCGTGCCCGTGGCAATCGTGGCGCCGCCGTCGCGCGCGCCGCGCGCCAGGGACGAGATCACCTGCCAGGGGTCGGCGTAGCCCGAGCGCGGCTCGAACGCCGCCGCCCCCACGTCGTCGACGGCCATGCCCGGCGCGAGTCGCAGGGCGTCGTCCACGCTGATCGTCCGGGTGTCGACGCCGTAGGCGCGCTGCATGGCCACGTTGGCCTCGAGGTTGGCACGGTTGGCCTCGGACACGAG
>JAKASY010000316.1 GCA_021817625.1 Bacillota bacterium
GGTCGTACGTAGAGGCCATGGCCATCGTGTACGCGCCCGTGCAGAACAGGGCCAGGACGTCGCCTGGCCGCGCGGGCGGCAGCCAGACGTCGGTGACCAGGATGTCGCCGCTCTCGCAGTAGCGGCCAGCCACCGTCACCTGCTCGGTGCGGGGCTCCGTCGCGCGGTCGACCAAGGCCGCGCTGTAGCGCGCCCCGTACAGCGCCGGTCGGGGGTTGTCGCCCATGCCGCCATCGACGGCGAGGTAGGTGCGCACGCCCGGCACCTCCTTGCGGTCGCCGACCGTGTACAGCGTGACGCCCGCGTCCGCCACGATCGCCCGCCCGGGCTCGAGGAGCACGCGTGGCATCGCAAGGCCGCTGCCGCGCAGGGCGGCGGCCACCCGACCCGCGGTGGCCGCGACGTGGGCCTCGATCGTGGGCGGGCGATCCTCGGGCAGGTAGCGGATGCCGAGCCCGCCGCCGAGGTCCAGGTCCTCCGGCCAATAGCCGGTCTCGGCGTACGCCTCGCGGCAGAACGCAAGCATGGCGTCGGTCGCGCGCTCGAACGGCGTGATGTCGAGGATCTGGCTGCCGATGTGGCAGTGGTAGCCCTTGAGGTCGAGGGTGGGCGCGGCCAGGGCGCGGCGGACCGCTTCGAGCGCGTCGCCGCTGCGAAGGCCCAGACCGAACTTGGAGTCCTCCTGGCCCGTCTGGATGTGGTGGTGGGCGCCGCCTTCGACGCCGGGCGCTACGCGCAGGAGGATGGCCTGGCGGTGGCCCAGTCGGGCCGCGACGGCGCTCAGGCGGTCGAGCTCAGCGAGCGAGTCGACGACGACGCGGCCCACGCCGGCCTCGACGGCCGCGACAAGCTCCTCGTCCGGCTTGTTGTTGCCATGGGCCAGGATCTGCGCGGCTGGCATGCCGGCGCGCAGCGCGAGGTAGAGCTCGCCGCCGCTCACGACGTCGAGCCACAGGCCTTCCGCCGCAGCCGTGCGGACCACGGCGGTCGTGAGCAGGGCCTTCCCGGCATAGGTGGCCGTGCCGCCGAACGCGGCGAGGCCGTCGCGATAGAGACGCATGCGGGTGCGCAGGCGGTAGCCATCAATGACGTAGAGCGGTGTGCCGAACGCGCGCGCGAGGGCGCTCGCGCGCAGGCCGCCGATCTCCAGGTGGCCGGTTGGATCCACCGAGAAGTCCGCGGTCCAGGCGGGGTCCAGGTGCGCCATGGCGACCTCCTGCTTGCCGTGTGGATGTGCCCCTGTAGCGTTCGCCTGGCGGCGCCCTGCCCCTGCCGCCCGCGGCCGCGACGGGCCATGCCAGCCGCCTCCTGCTATACTGGGCCCATCCGCCGATGGAAGGAACACGCGTTTGCCGATCGGTTGCCATCTCAGCGTGGCCAAGGGACTCACGGCCGCGGTCGAGCGCGCCCACGCGATGGGCGCCGACGCCTTCCAGTACTTCACGCGCAACCCCCGCAGTCTGCGCGTCGTCGGCACGCCCAACCTCGACGACGCCCAGCGCGCCAAGGAGCGCCAGGCCGAGCTCGGCATCGTCAGCGTCGGCCACACGCCCTACCTGGTCAACCTGGCCGCACCCGACGACGGGCTGTGGGAGGCGAGCATCCGATCGCTGCGGGACGACCTGCCTCTCGCCGCCGCACGTGGCACGGCGGGCATCGTCGTGCACTGCGGCAAGCCCAAGGACGGGAGCCCCAAAGCCGGCATCGAGCGCATGCGTGCAGCGATCGAGCAGGTGCTGGAGGTGGATGCGCCGACCCGCCTCCTTCTGGAGAACACGGCGCACCAGGGTAGCGAGATAGGCTACGACCTCGAGCAGCTGCTTGCGATCGTCGACGGCTTCAGCCCCGAGCGCGTGGGGTTCTGCCTGGACACCTGCCACGCCTTCGCCGCCGCCTTCATGGATCCTGACGACCCGGTTAGGGCGTTCGCCGTGCCCGAGTACGTGGCGCGACTCGGCGCCGTCCACCTCAACGACTCCATGTTTCCGTACGGCGCGCGACGCGACCGGCATGCGCGCCTTGGGCAGGGAGCCATGGGGGTGGAGAGGATCGCCCGCTTCCTGGCGTGGGACCAACTTGCGGCCTGGCCTGTGGTGCTCGAGACGCCGGTCGACGACGAGCGCGAGTACGAGCCGGAGATCGCCTGGGCCAAGGCGCGGGCGCGCGGCGAGCCCTGGCCTGCCGACCAGCCGGTGGTGTTCGGCCCGCCGTCCAGCACCTCCGCGTCGTAAGGGGTGGGCGTCCTCGCCAGCTTCGACCACCTGGCCGCGATGGGGCCGGCGGCTTACGGGATCGTGGCCCTCGTCCTGTTCATCGAGGCCGTGGGCATCCCGTCGCCGGACGAGGCGGCGCTGTTCCTCGCCGGGGTGGCGGTCGGTCGCGGAGACCTGAGCTGGCCGCTCACCGTGGCCGCCTCGGCGGCGGGCGCGTTCACCGGCGCGCTCATCTCCTACGGCCTGGCCCGCCGCCTGGGACGGCCCCTCGTCCTGCACCACGGGCGGCGCGTGGGCCTCACCGAGGCCCGCCTGGCGAGCGTGGAGCGCTTCGTGCGCAGCCGCGGCATATGGGCCGCCGCTCTTGGCCGCATCATCTCCGGCGTGCGCCTGGTGATCGGCTACGCCGCGGGCCTGTTCGGCATGGAGCCCAGGCAGTTCGTGGCCGCGTCGGCGGCCGGCGCCGTGGTCTGGTCGAGCCTCGACGTGAGCGCCGGCATGCTCCTGGGCGGCCACATCGCCGCCTTCGGCGCCTTCGCTCGCGCCCACCTCGGCCTGGCCATCGCCATTGCCGCCCTCGTTGTGCTCGCCGCGCTCGCGTGGCACCGGCTGAGCGGCAGGAAGGCCGCCTAGGCGGCAGAGTTCGACCTGGAATCGGGCGCGAGAAGTGGGTCATCATGCCAGGGTGCATCAGGAATGCATGGGCGCTGGGGGGATGGCTGGTGAAGGGCGAGAGTAGGCGCGGCGTGCGTCCCTGGCGGCGTGTCTGGCGGGTCGAGGTGATCGGAGGCCGGGTGGCGCTGCCGGCCGACCTACCGATCGCGGCGCTCGACGGCTCCCTGGCGGGACCGCGCCTTGTGCGCATGCGTGCGCTTGAGCCGGCGGACGACCGGGAGGGAGCGCCGACCGTGTGCCTGCGCGTCTGGCGCCTCGTGCGCCGCCTCGCGTCGACAGGCGCGCCCGGACGGCCGCTGAGACTGCGACGTATCGCCATGGAGTGGGCGTTGACCGAACTGGAAGGCGTGGATATACTACCCGCCGGGTAGCACTCTCAAAGCGAGAGTGCTAATGAGCAAAACCACCGAGGGGGGGACATCCGTGCCTGTAAAGACGCTGCTCAAGCCGCTCGGCGACCGGGTCGTCGTCAAGGCGATCGAGGCCGAGGAGAAGACCAAGGGCGGCATCATCCTGCCGGACACCGCGAAGGACAAGCCCCAGGAGGGCGAGGTCATCGCCGTCGGCCCGGGGCGGATCCTGGACAACGGCAACCGGGTTGCGCCGGAGGTCAAGGTCGGCGACCGCGTGATCTACTCCAAGTACGGCGGCACCGAGGTCAAGGTGGACGACGAGGAGTACCTGGTGGTGCGCGAGTCGGACCTCCTGGCCATCCGCGCCTAATCGCAAGGACATACCGGAAGGAGGAAAGGTCAAGTGGCGGCTAAGCAGCTTCGCTTCGACGTAGACGCGCGCAAGGCGCTCGAGAAGGGCGTTGAGACCGTGGCGCTCGCGGTGCGCGTGACGCTCGGCCCTAAGGGCCGCAACGTCGTTCTCGACCGCAAGTTCGGTTCGCCGGTGATCACCAAGGACGGCGTCACCGTCGCCAAGGAGATCGAGCTCCAGGACCCGTACGAGAACATGGGCGCGCAGCTTTGCAAGGAGGTTGCCTCCAAGACCAACGACGTCGCCGGCGACGGCACCACGACCGCGACCGTCCTCGCGCACTCCATGGTCGTCGAGGGCCTGCGCAACGTCGCGGCCGGGGCAAACCCCATCTTCCTGAAGCGCGGCATCGACCACGCCGTCGAGAAGGCGATCGAGGAGCTCAAGAAGCTCGCAACGCCGGTCGAGGGGCACGACGACATCGCGCACCTCGCGGCCATCTCCGGCAACGACGAGGAGATCGGCCGCCTGATCGCCGACGCCATGGACAAGGTCGGCAAGGACGGCGTGATCACGGTCGAGGAGTCGAAGAGCACCGACACGACCGTCGAGGTCGT
>JAKASY010000317.1 GCA_021817625.1 Bacillota bacterium
GACACGCCGCCGGCCGGGGAGCCGACGCGCGCCTACGTCGGGGCCGATGAGGACCGGGGCAGCGTCGATCGCGCGGACGACATCGTCGACCCGGAGGCCGACACCCCCGGCCAGGCGTTCGCTGCCCCGCGCCGGCGCGGACGCCGCCCCGCCTACGACCCCGAGGACGGCGAGCCGTCCGGCGGGCCGGGCGCGCGCTAGGGGGCGGCCACGGCCGGTCGCGGCCGGGAGGTGGGGCAGTGGGCGGAGCGAAGCGGACGGCCAGCGCCGGGCGGCAGCGCCTGACCACGAGCCTCGTGGCGCTCGGCGTGCTCGCCCTGGACCAGGGGAGCAAGGCGGTCGCCCTGGCCCGGCTGCTGCCCGGCCTGAGCGTGCCCGTCCTCGGGCCCGTCCTGTCGCTCACCCTGATCAGGAACCCCGGTGCCGCCTTCGGCCTGCTCGGGCGGGAGACGGCGGCCCTGGGCGCCTTTGCCGCCGCCGTGGCCCTCCTGGCCTGGTGGCTCAGCGGGCGCACGCGCGGCCGCTCGGCGGCGTGGGGATTGGGCCTCCTCCTGGGCGGTGCGCTCGGCAACCTCGTCGACCGGGTCGCGCGCCACGGGGTCGTGGACTTCCTGAACGTCCACATCTGGCCCGTGTTCAACCTGGCGGACAGCGCGATCACGATCGGCGCGCTCTGGCTGTTCTGGCAGGCCATGCGCCAGCCTGTGCAGGCCGCCGCGCCCCGCGGCGAGGAGGCGGGCGGCTCCTGATGGACCTGTCGGAGATCGTTGTGGAGGCCGCCGCCGACGGCTGGCGCGCCGACCGCGCCCTGGCCCACGCCCTGGGCGTCGCCCGCAGCCGGCTGGCGCCCCTGTTCGCCCAGGGCGTGGTGACGCGCGAGGGCAGGGCGGTGGCCGCGGGTGCGCGCGTGCGCGCGGGCGAGCGCCTGGTCGTGCCCGAAGGCGCCGGCGCGCCAGGCGACGACGCCCCGGCCGCGCCTGAGCCGGAGGCCGTGGCCATCGACGTCGTCTACGAGGACGACGATCTCCTCGTCGTGAACAAGCCGGCGGGCATGGTGGTCCACCCGGCCGCCGGGCACCGCGCGGGCACGCTCGTGAACGCGCTCCTGGCCCACACGCCGGCGCTGGCCGAGGGTGAGGCCGGCCGGCCGGGCATCGTCCACCGGCTGGACAAGGACACGAGCGGCCTGCTCATCGTGGCCAAGGAGGCCCTGGCGCGCGACGCCCTCGTGCGGGCGCTCTCCCGCCACGAGATCGAGCGCACCTACGTGGCGATCGTGCGGGGCCACATGCCTGCGGCGCGCGGTCGCGTCGAGGCGCCGCTCGGCCGCCATCCGCACGATCGCCTGCGCCAGGCGGTGCGTCTGGACGGCAGGGTGGCGATCACCCACTTCCACGTGCTCGAGCAGCATGCCCGCGGCGCCGTGGTCGAGTGCCGCCTGGAGACGGGACGCACGCACCAGATCCGGGTGCACCTCGCGCATGTCGGCTGCCCCGTGGCGGGCGACCCGCTCTACGGCACGGCGGCGGACCGCAGGGCGGGGCAGGGCCAGCTCCTGCACGCCGCGCGCCTGCGCTTCGCCCACCCGCGCGACGGCCGAGAGGTGGTGTGCGAGGCGCCATGGCCAGGGCGCCTCCTCACGGCGCGCGAGCGCCTGCGGCGGGGAGAGGATCCGCTCGGACAGGGCCAGGCGCGGTAGCTCGGGGCGGCCGCGTGCGAGGCGCTCACGATCGGCGCGGCAACGACGTCGGCCAAAGCGTGCCGCCAACGACGCGCGGGCCCGTGGGGCGGCGGGTGCCCGGATCGGGCTCCGCCGTCACCCCAAGGGCGCCGGCGCTGCGCCAGCCGGGCGGAAGGGCCAGCGTGACGGTCGCATCGCCATCGCGGTCGACACCGAAGGTTCCGCCCATGGAGTGCACGCCCGCACGCACCCACCACACCTCGTAGACCTCGCCTCGCCGCAGTGGCGGCAGGTGCCACACCCGGACGGTCACCCGCCGCAGCGCGGCGTCGACGTACACGTCGCCGCCGCTCCCGCCGGCGCCGGCCAGGACGGCCACGCGCTGCCCGGGCGTCGGCGGCAGGGGTCGCGCCGGCGCCACGAGCAGCCAGGCCGACGCGACCGCCGCAGCCCCGAGAAGGGCCGCGCCGACCGGCGCGAGTGCGCGCCGACGCGCACGCCCACGGGCGTCGCCGCGCACCTTGACCATGACGGCCGCGCGCGCGGCGGCCGGCGGCGCAACGCCGGCGCCGGGCTCCGGCAGGGCCAGGGCCGCGCGCTCCAGGTCGGCCCAGGCACGGGCGCAGGCCGGACAGCCGGCGATGTGCCGAAGGGCGGCGCTGGCCTCGCCAGGCGAGAGCTCGCCGAGCAGCAGGTCCGACAGGCGGTCGATGGGATGGGCCCCCCGCTCTCGTCCGCTCATCACGCCGGTCCCCCCTCCGGCCGCGCGCTGTCCACGCCGTCGTGGAGGTGCAGGAGGGCCCCCCGCACCCGGCTCTTCAGCGTTCCCAGCGGGATGCCGAGCGTGCGGGCCGCCTCGGCCTGCGTAAGTCCGCGGTAATAGGTGAGGCCGATGGCCTGGCGCTCGCCGTCGCTGAGCCGGGCCTGGGCCTTGAGCAGGTCCTCGTGCTCCACGGCGGCGCTGAGCGCGCGTGATGCGTCGGCGTCCGCGATCCCGTGGATGTGGTCGAACTCCTCCTGGGCAGGACGTCGTGCCTCCTGGCGCCTCCAGTCCAAGACGCGGCTACGCATGATCACGTGCAGCCACGTGCGCACGCACGCCCGGGCGGGGTCGTAGCGCGGGGCCAGCCGCCACGCCTGCCACATGACGTCCTGAAGCACTTCCTGCGCGTCGTCGGGCCCTCCGACCATGCCGAGGATCAGGCCGTAGAGCCGCGAGGCGTAGAGGTCGTAGAAGGCCTCCATGGCCTGCGGGTCGCCGCGCGCCATGGCGAGCACGAGCGCCCGTGCCACGGCATCGTCGCAAGGACGCTCAACGCCCTCGTCCTTGGCCGGCTCGGGAGCGCTGGGCCGTCCGCCCAGATGCATCGGACCATCAGCTCCCGCGGGGTGGTGTCGAATCACGGTTCGCGTTGCGACACCGACCACCTGCGCCAACCATCCAAGCGGCGCGGCTCGGCGTACATGTCCTTGGAGCACCACCAGGACACGCCGGGAGGATGATTCGCGGATGAAGACAGCCTTGCGCGTCACGGGCCTTGTGGGCGCGGCCGCGCTCATGATGGCCGCAGCGCAGGCCTCCGCGCTCGCGGCCGCCCACCACCGCGCGATGGGCGCGATGGCGCCGGGACCGCAGCGAGCCGAGGTGACGATTCTCTCGCCGTCGCAGGGGGACCAGGTGCCCGGAGCGGGCTGGGATCTCCAGGTGCAGATCGTCGTCCCGGCCCGCGACGCCGCGTCCATCATGGCATCGCCCGCCCTGATCGGGCCGACGAGCCCGTACTTCAAGCCGGGACCCAGCCACGCGTTCCCCGGCCTCGTGGTGACCGACACCGGCACCGCAGCCAAGCTCGGCGGCCCGAGCGGGAACCTCGCGGGCCTCTTCCAGGTGGTCGGTGTCCAGAAGAACTTCCAGGGTGACACGGTGATCGAGGCCGACTGGCTGGTGGGAAAGCCGCTGTTCAATGCCGTGGCCATGCCGTGCATCCGCGCGTACGTGGTCTCCGGCGTGGCGCCGGCCAAGGTGCCGACGCCGCCAACGAACGCGGACATCGGCGCGAAGGTGGCCGGGAGCGTGCTCCTCTCCAACGTGGCCAAGGTCGACGTCGCGGCCGCGTCCGGGTCCGGGATGTAACGCCTTCTGGGCGTCCGTCACTCCTGCCGGGGGTCGCGCACGAAGGACACGGCCCCCGACCGTGTGGCGCAAGCGGGGGCCGCCCCATGCCCGGCATCGAGCGCAATAGCACCGTGGCAGGGACGCGCCCGGCAGGTCGGGTGGGTCAGCGCCGTGGCCGCGGTGTGTCAGGATGCCGGCGTGGCCACGGCGGCCGTGCAATAGGCGCAGCGCCGCGCGGCAAGCGGGATGATGCTCAGGCACTCGGGACAGGAGCGGCTGTCCGCGGCGGCCGGCCGAGCGAGCCGTGCCTGCAGGGCGCTGTAGGGCGCGACCACGGCGAAGTAGACAACCGCGGCGATGACGACGAAGGCGATCAGGCTGTTCAGGAAGGCGCCGAGGTGAAGCGGCTGC
>JAKASY010000318.1 GCA_021817625.1 Bacillota bacterium
CGGCGTCACGACGCGCTCGGCAAGCAGGGCGTCACGCAGATCCCGGCCCTCCCCAAGGGGCACGAGGCGCAGGAACAGGCGCAGGCGGCCGGGACCGAGGCTGTCGTAGGCGAGGGCCGCCACGGCGAGCGAGCGTGCCCGCGCGCGGAGGCCGTCGAGCGAGAGCCGGAAGCGGCCGAGGCGGCCGTCCGCGCTGATCTCGCCCTCGGGCGTCAGGTAGAGTGTGCGGCCGCGCGCCATCAGCCGGTTCAGGCGGGCGAGGTCGACGGCAAGATCTGCGCGCATCCGGCGCAGCATGCGCGAGCGCACGGGCTCGCGCACGTGCGCCAGGGAGACCATGGTCTGGCCGAGATCGGCGCGCCTCCGGTAGAGCGCCTCCCGCAGCGGGCGGCCGGCGACCGGGCCGAATCGGGCCGCGAGGGCGGCGAGGGCGCTCGCGTCCAGAAGATCGCTCAACGGCCGGACATGGTCGAGGCCGGAGCTGTCCACGATCGCCGCGAGCGGGCGCCGACGGGGCAGGTTCTCGATCGGCATCACGCCCAGGATCCCGAGGATCGGTCCCAGGCCCAGGCGCCTGAGGGGGGCGCCGAGCGCGCCGCCGAGGCGGTCGCCGAGAAACCCGGGCTCGAACATCCGCCGCGACCCCGCCGACACCGGCGCCTCGCGCAGGTCGCCCGTCAGGTAGAGGAGCGGCGGCAGGACCATGCCGTCCATGTCGTGGAGGTGGTTGGCGACCACGAGGAGGCCCTCCCGCCGCCGGCCCAGGCGTCCCTCGACGTGCAGGCGGTAGCGCAGCCGGACGTAGCCGAGGAGGCCCAGCGCCACTCCCAGGCGCAGGCACAGGTGCCCGAAGGCCCTGAGCGGCCGCGCGCGGCCCGCGCGCAGGACGACCACCGATCCCCCGACGCACGACAGCCCGGCGACGACGAAGAGGACGTGGTAGCCGAGGGCCGGCGAGGCGTAGCGGGAGATCAGCCAGGCGCCCGCCACCGGCGCCAGCACGGCGGGCAGGTTGCTGGCGAGGCCCCAGATGCCGAGGTCGCGGCCCGTCCGGCCGGCCTGCGGCAGGGTGTCGAGGGCGAGCGCCCAGTCGACCGACAGGAAGGCGCCGTAGCCGACGCCGTAGACGATGCCAAAGAGGAGGATGTCCCGGAGGGACGGCAGGAAGGCGAAGCCAAGGGCGGCGGCGGCCATGGGCAGGCCGGCCGCGAAGACGACCGTCGTGCGGTCGGTGCGGTCGGACACGCGGCCCGCGTAGAAGGTCGAGAGCGCGGCCCCGATCAGCGCCATGCCCGCGACGCCGGCCGTGCCGCGGGCCGGCTGGGCCATGCCGAGGACGTCGCGCAGGTAGTAGAGGATGAACGTCATGAGGAGCGTGAGCCCGAACATGATGCAGAGGCGGGCCAGAAAGACCAGGGCGAAGGCCCTCGGTCCGTGGCCCGGACCCCGGCGTCGGCGGCCTTCGGCGAGCGCCTCGCGGCGCCACGCGAGCGGCGCGGCGCCCTCCCGCACGCCGCCGGCCGTAACGAGCGTGCCCGCCGCCACCGCAGCCACCATCACCGCGTACGCCCCGCCGAGCCCGCCCAGGCCCGCGGCGCCCAGGCCGACGATCGTGCCCAGGAGCGCGAACACGCCCATGTAGCCGGACGCGCTGCCCCAGCTCTCCTGGGGCACGACGTCCGGCACCAGCGCCTCGTACGCCGCCATCGAGACGTTCAGGCCGAAGGTGGCGAGAAGGTAGCCCAGGGTCAGGGCGTCGAGGCTCCCCGCGCCCAGCATCACGACGAGGCCCGCCACATTCGCCGCGCTTCCGGTCACGACCATCGGCATGCGGTGGCGCCCGCGCTCGCGCAGGCGGTCCGAGACATAGCCCGCCGCAGGGGGCACGGCGAGGGCGACGACGGCGCCGAGCGCGGCGATGCGCCCGAGCTCGACGGTGTGGCGCGCGGCGGCGAGGGTCAGGATGCCGAGCGGCAGGGCGATCGTCGGCAGGGCGCCCGACTCGAGGTTCAGGGAGAACCAGAGCGCGGCCAGGAACGATTGGCGGTCCGCGCGGTCCTGCCACCAGCTCGAGGCATGCTGCTCCATGGCGATCGTCTCCGGCTCCCGTATAGGAGGGTCTTGTGACCGATTCGTGGGTGGCCCTGAACCGAACTGCCGCACGGTGCCTGGGCTCGAGCACTGGTCGATGACGCTGCGATGGCGACCGGGTTTGGAAGTGTCTGGACCGCCCACTCGCCTTGCCCTCGTCGGCGAAAGGCGGCGCTGTTGGCTCGTCCGCCAGGCCGCCTCCGGCCCTTGCCCGCGCCGCCTTCTCCAGCGCCGCCAGAGGCTCGCCGGCCACGGTGGGCGGACCCGCCGCCTTACGGACCGGCTTACGTCAACTGACCCCCACTTTCAGCAGAAGAGCCGAAAATCGACGCTAGTCGAAAGTGAGTCCCCGGCGCGAGAGCCAGGCGTCGAACTCGACGGCCACGATGCGCTCGCCTGTGATGCCTGCCGCCGCGGGTGACGCGAGGAAGGCGATGGGCCGGCTCATGATCTTGGGGTCGAGGAGGGGCGTTGCCACGTCCACGTCGTCCTCCGGGATCATGCCGGTGCGCGTCGCGCCGCCGGGCAGGAGGACGTTTACGCTCACGCCGCTCGGGGCGAGGTCCTTGGCCATGATCATCGACAGCGCCTCCGACGCCGCGCGCGCCGGACCATACGGGACAAAGCCGCGGCGCACCATGGTCTCCCGGTTGATCGATAGGTTGACGATGCGCCCGGCGCCCGCTTGTACCATCGCCGGCGCGAAAACCCGGGCGACCAGGAAGTAGCCGGTGAGGTTCGTGTCCACGAGATCCCGGAAGCCAGCCGGCGGCACGGCGTAGAACGGTAGCGGCTCGGTTCGGAAGCGGGGGTTCACGCTGCGCATGCCGATGCCGGCATTGTTTACGAGCACGTCCAGACCGCCCCAGCGGCCCAAGACGGTGTCGGCGGCGTCGGCCACGGACTCCTCGGAACGCACGTCGAGCGGCAGCGCCATGGTGTCGTACCCAGCGCGGTCCAAGCGCGCGACCGCGACACGGAGACGATCGCCGGGGCGCGCGGCCACCGCCACCCGCGCCCCGCGCTCAAGGAGCGCCCCGGCCATGGCCAGGCCGATGCCGCTCGACGCACCGGTGACCAGCGCCCGCACCCCGGCCAAGGTGCCGCGGTCCACGTCCGCGCCGTCGGTGCGTCGTCCGGGTCTCACGGCGGGCTCACCGCGAGCGCCACGGCGCTGGCCGCGGCGGCCAGCGCCGCCCCCGCCACGACCTGACCCAGGGTGTGCTTGCGCAGGCGAAGGCGCGCCCAGGCCACCAGCGCCGGCGCCCACACGAGCGCGGCGGCGAGGGTGTGGCTCACGAGGTAGGCACACAAGACGATCACGCCCACCGTGGCCCCCTCGTGGATGGAGATCTTCCAGAGCGTGCTGATGCCGGTCGTCATACACAGCCACACAGCGATGGCCACAGCGGCAAACCTGAGTCCGACCGGGAACTCGGCTAGGAACGCCCAGACGGCCAGGGCGGCGGCGCTTAGGCTGGCCCAGGGTAGATAGGTTCGGCGCTCCCTGAGATTCGAGACATCGAGGTCGCTCCACAGCCCGGCCCGGATCCCCCCGACCAGGATGAGGGCGGGGACGACGGCCAGGAGGAGCCAGAACACAAGGTCCTCGGCACGCCAGCGCACATGGACCACAAACAGCGCGGCGGCGAGCCACGTCAAGGACAAGAGGGGGTTGAAGAGCCACGACACGCCCCTGGCCAGGCGATCCATCATGGTGCGCTCCGGGCGCCAAGAGCCGCCAGGATCTCCCCCGTGGAGCGGACGCGGCCGATGCGTGCGAACACCGCCCTCAGCGTGTGGGCATGGTCCTCGGCGGAGCGCGCCGAGCACGCGTCCTCGGCGAATACCTGCTGGTAGCCGCGCTCGTACGCGTCCCGCGCCGTGCTCTCCACGCCGTAGCTCGTGGAGACGCCGCACAGGACGAGGGTGTCGATCTTGCGCCGCCGAAGCTGCAGGTCAAGATCGGTGCCGTAAAAGGCGCCCCATTGGCGCTTGCGAACGACGTGATCCCCGGGCCTCGGGCCGAGTTCCGGCACGATCTCGTCCCAGCCGGGAGCGGGCGGTGTCCACGGGGCGGTCTCGTCGGCCGACGGGTGCAGGACGTCTTTGCCG
>JAKASY010000319.1 GCA_021817625.1 Bacillota bacterium
CCGATCTGCCGGGCACGCCCTCGACGGCGGCCGCGCCGCATGCGAGCGCAAACTCGGTCGCGGCGCCCACGAGGGCGGTGGCGATTCCGCTGCCTCGCCGCTCCGGCACGACGAACAGGCACGGGATCGCCCAGACGTCGCGCATGGCGTCGACCGGGGCCGTGTGGCGCCCGCGGTTCAGCCGCGGGTACTCCTCGCGCGGCGCCACGGCCACCCAGCCGACGGGCCGGCCCTCCTCGTAGGCGATCAGGCCCGGCGGCCGCGGGGAGCCCTCGACCAGGGAGCGAGCCCTGGCACGGGCCGGCGCTCCGGGGCGCGCGGCGTCCTGGCGCCACCACATGCACCAGCACGAGCGGTTGGGGCCCATGCGCGCGCACAGGTCGGCAAAGTCGTCCCAGCGCTCCGCTGTCAGAGGCTCAATCCGCATCGACGTCCCTCCCCTGGCGGGCGGCCGCGTGCGCGGCCGGCCGGGCGCGTCAGAGCACCGCTCCCGCCAGCGTGCCGGGCCGGAACCAGCGCTGCAGCGCGACGAGCACGACCACGGGCGGTAGCAGCGAGAGCCAGCTGGCGTAGAGGCTCCCCACGCTGCCCTGGCCGAGCGCCACGACCACGGGCAGCGTGTTCAGTCCCGGCGAGTCGATGATCGTGGCCGCGAGCGGCAGCTCGCTCCACATCGCCACGAAGGCGAAGAGGCTCACCGCCACGAGCCCGGCCCTCGACAGGGGCAGCACGAGGCGGGCGATGCGGCCGACGAGCGACACGCCGTCCACGCGCATCGCCTCCTCGAGCTCGGCCGGCACGGCCTGGAAGGTGCCGCGCAGGAGCACGACAGCGAGCGGGAAGCTCTGCGCCACGTACAGAAGGACGAGCGCGAGGCGCGTGTTGACCAGCCCGAGGCTCGCCATCTCCTGGTACTGGGGCAGGAGGAGGAGTGGGCCAGGGATGGCCATGCTGGCCAGGACCGCGGCGAACAGGAGCTCGCGCCCCCGCAGGGGCAGGCGCGCCAGCGCGTACGCGGGCGGGATGGCAAGGATCAGGGTGCCGGCCACTCCGGCGACGGACACCGCCGCGCTGTTCCAGAAGGCGCGCGCGACGGACGCCCAAGACTGGACGTAGGCGTCGAGCGACGAGGCACCCAGGGCGCTTACGACGATGGGCGCCACGAGCGCCAGCACAAAGAGCGCGAAGGCAGTCGTGCCAAGAGCCGGCACGAGCGCGCGCGCCGGGCCGGGCGGAAGGCTGCCCGCGTCGTCGCGTCGCGCGGTGGCGCGGGCGGCGTCCCGGTCGTCCGCCTGGGCGGAGAGCACAGGCGGGTCGCCACGGAGCGGCGGGCGGCGCATGTAGGCGACGAACGCCACCGCCACGACCACGAGCCCGATCGCCGTCACCGCGCCAACGGCGGCGCCGTAGCCGAAGTTGAAGTCCTGGAACGCCTGTTGGTAGGCGTAGTAGGCGAGCGTCTCCGTGCTGCCCATGGGCCCGCCCTGTGTGAGCAGGGCGACCGGGTCGAACACCTGCGCCGCGCGCATCACCTCGAACGCCAGGACAAACACGAGCATGGTCCGGATCGACGGCAGCACCACGTGCCGCCAGTACGCGAGGCCGCGGGCGCCATCCACCCGACCCGCCTCGTACACATCGGGCGGCGCCGACGTGAGGGCCGCGAGAAGCAGGAGGTAGCCCATAGGGAAGCCCTTCCAGATGCCGACGAGGACGACCACGGCAAGGGCCGTGCCCTGGCTCTGGAACCAGAGCACGGGGGCGATCCCGAAGGCCTGGAGCAGGGCGTTCACGGGCCCGGTCTGGGAGAACAGGGCGAGGAACAGGGAGGTGGCAGACGACCACGGCACCGCGAGCGGCAGCGCGCACACCACCACCAGGAGCCAGGCCAGGCGCGCGCGGCGGAAGGTCGCCCACGCGGCCAGGAGGCCGAGGACGATCTGGGCGGGCACCGTGGCCACCACGTAGAGCGCGGTGACAAAGGTGGCGGTCGGGACCACGGGGTCGCGCGCCAGGGCGGCATAGTTGGCGAGGCCGACGAACACGCTCGCCCGGTCCGGCATGATCGACCAGCGGAAGAGGCTGACCAGGAGCTCCTGGGCGATCGGGTAGACCGCCAGGAGGGCGTAAATGCCGACCGGCACGCCGAGGAGCAGCGCCGCCGTCCATGGCCCGTGGCCGCGGGCCGAGCGCGCACCGGCACGCGCGCGCGAGAGCGCCGCCCGCGCGAGCGTGCCGCCGCCAGGACCGGTCCTGCCGTGCGCCGCCGCCACCCCCGCCAGCCCCAGGCTACCGCCATCGTCCCCTACCAGGCGGCGAGCCGTAAAGCCGCGTCCAACGCCGGCGCGGACGACCGGGCCGGAAGCGGCGGGTCGCGGGCCTCCCGGCCCCCAAGCGCCTCCCGCCGGCGGCGGCGTGGGCCGGCAGGACGACGTCTCGTCTCGCACCATCAACATCAAGAAGCACATTGGGTCACCGCCGCACGCGATTGCGAGTGGCGCTCGCCGTCGTCGCAGGGGGCGCAGAGGCGGGTCGCCACACCCACCGCGCCCGGGCTGACGCCCGCCGATGGCGCCGCGCGGCGACCGCCGCGGGCCTGGCCGCGCAGACCCGACCCGGCCGGGCGGGTGCGGCGCCCGACCGAGGTCGCCTCCGCCCCCAGACGGAAGGCCGCCCCTTCGGTGTCACCGAAGTCCTGGCCAAGCGGAGCGCGGGGGGAACGGCGTTGGACGGACAGGTGGAGGCGGTGGCGCAGGCGGGAGTCTCCCCCGGCCTATGGCGCAACCGCAACTTCCTCACGCTGGCCGGCGGCCAGTGGGTCTCGCAGGTCGGAAACCAGCTGTTCACCATGGCGGTGTACTGGACCGTCCTCAGCGAAACGGGCAGCCGCTCGGACCTCGGCTTCGTGGGCGGCATCCTCTCCCTGGCGGCGGTGTTCGGCCTGGTCGCCGGAGCCCTCGTCGACCGCTGGGACCGGCGGGCGACCATGGTCTGGGTGGACGTCGTGCGCGTGGCTCTCTCCGCCGCCCTGGTCGTCGCCGCGGTCACCCATCACCTGCCCGTGGTGGCGCTCGTCGCGGTGGTGCTGGTCATGACGCTGGGCAGCCAGCTCTTCTTCCCGGCCGAGTCGGCTCTTCTCCCCACAGTTGTGCCGGACGGGGACCTGAACGCCGCCAACAGCGTGAACCAGAGCGGCGTGGCCCTGTCCCAGATGGTCGGGGCCTCGCTGGGCGGCGCGATCCTCGGCCTGCTCGGGCCCGTCGTGCTCTTCGGCTTCAACGCGGTGTCATTCGCCGTGTCCGTGGTCTCGCTCATGCTCCTTCGCCTGGCCGCGCCGCCGCCCCGTGCGCGAACGGCGGACGGACTGTGGAGCGCGGCCCGGGCGCTCGGGCGAGAGATCGCCCAGGGGCAGCAAACGATCTGGCGCAGCGCGTTTCTGCGCCGCGCCCTGCCGCTCACCGTGCTCGTGAACTTCGCCCTGGCGCCGATCACGTTCCTCGACGTCGCCTGGGTGCGCCAGGTGCTGCACCTGGGCGCGTTCGTCTACGGCCTGTTCGGCGTGGCGATCCTGGTCGGCCTCCTGGTGGGGAGCGCGGCCGCGAGCCTCGTCGGCAGCCGGCTCTCTCTGCGCACCACGGTGGCGCTCGCGATCAGCGCCTCCGGCCTGTGCATCGTCGGCCTCTCGCGCGTGCCGCTCGCCGTGCCCGATCTCCTGCTGCTGTTCGGCTTCGGCCTGTTCATCGGCGTCGTCAACACGATGATCGCCTGGTCCACGCAGCGCGCCATACCGGACCGCGTGCGGGGCCGCGTGTTCGGCACGCTCTCTGCCGCCAGCAACCTCGCAACGCCGGTGGCGGGGCTGCTCACCGGCCTCGGTGCCGCCGTGCTGCCGCTGGGCACCATCTTTGCCGCGGCGGGGCTGCTCATGGCCGCCATGACGCTGCTCATGATCGGCATGCCGGCGGAGATCGGCGTCGTCGAGGTGGCCGAGGGGGCCTGAGCGCCCCGGCCCGGAGCGCGGCGGCCCCACGCGCCCGCGGCCTGTCGCGGCCCTGTCCACGCCGGGCACGCCGAGCGCGTCAGGCGCCGAACTCGGCGCGGGGTGGCGCCTGGTCCGCCTCCACCCGGCCGATGCGGATGTCGGCCCGCTGGTAGTCCTCGCCCCGCACCGGCGAGCCCGCCAGGCGCAGAAGCTGGAAAAACT
>JAKASY010000320.1 GCA_021817625.1 Bacillota bacterium
GCGCGAGACCACCACCCCCACGCGCAGGCCGCGCCCGTCGCCGCTTCCCCTGTACTCGATCACGAGGACGCCCGCGGGGTGGACGTCTTGCGCGGCGGTGCGGCCACGGCCGTCGCGCCCCGGGCCGCGGGAAGGGTGAAGGTCGGCGCGGGCGCCACCTCGAGCAGGTGGCCTAGCTTGTCGCGCTTGGTCTCCAGATAGCGGCGGCTGAACGGCCCGGTGGGCTCCACCTCGAGCGGCACGCGGTCGACCACCTCGATGCCCAGCTCGGACAGGACCTGGAGCTTGTCCGGGTTGTTGGTCATGAGGGCGATGCGCTCGATGCCGAGATCGCGCAGCACCTGCGCGGCGACCGTGTAGTCGCGGGCGTCGGCCGGGAAGCCGAGCTCGAGGTTGGCCTCGACCGTGTCGCGGCCTTGCTCCTGCAGGGCGTACGCCTGGATCTTGGCGCCCAGGCCGATGCCCCGTCCCTCCTGGCGCAGGTAGAGGACCACGCCGCTTCCGGCGGCCTCGATGCGCCGCAGCGCCTCGTGCAGCTGCTCGCCGCAGTCGCAGCGCAGGGAGCCGAACACGTCGCCCGTCATGCATTCCGAGTGGATGCGAGCCAGCACGGGACCGGGCTCCGCCTGCGGGTGGCCCTTGACCACGGCCAGATGGACCTCACCGGTCAGGCGCTCTTCGTACGCGACGGCCCGGAACTCGCCGTAGGCCGTTGGCAGCCGGGCCTCGCCCACGCGCTCGATCCAGCGCTCGCGCCGCCGGCGCTCGCGCACCACGTCCGCGATGCGCACGAGCGCGAGGCCGTGACGGCGGGCGAACGCCTCGAGCTCGCGCCCGCGCGCCATCGTGCCGTCCGCCGACATGATCTCGCAGATCGCGCCCACCGGGTAAAGCCCGGCCATCGTCAGCAGGTCGACCGTCGCCTCGGTGTGGCCGGCGCGTGCGAACACGCCGCCCGGCCGCGCCTCGAGCGGGAAGATGTGGCCGGGACGGGCGAAGTCCGAGGGGCGCGCCTCCGGGTCCGCCAGGCGCAGCAGGGTCGCGCTGCGGTCGGCGGCCGAGATGCCGGTCGTCGTCCCCGCGACGGCGTCGATCGAAATCGTGAACGCCGTGCCGAAGCTCTCCGTGTTGCGCGCCACCATCGGCGGCAGGTCAAGTGCCTGCGCTCGCTCGCTCGTCATCGGCGCGCACACGAGGCCGCGCGCCTCTCGCACCATGAAGTTCACTCGGTCGGGCGTCGCGGCGCCGGCCCACATCACGACGTCGCCTTCGTTCTCCCTAGCGACATCGTCCACCACCACCACCGGCTCCCCCCGGGCCAGGGCGGACAGGGCGCCCGCGACCGCGTCCGTGTCGTGGCCTTGGGCCGTCATCGCGCCATCTCCTCTCCAATCGCGGGCGGCGTCTCGGCTGCGCGCCCGGTGTGCGCCGCCATGAGCGCCTCCAGGTAGCGGGCAAAGGGGTCGATCTCGACGTCAAGCGCCGTGCCGGCCGGGGCCATGCCGAGCGTGGTTCGGCGCAGGGTCTCGGGGATCAAGGCGACCGCGAAGCGGCCGCCCCCGTCAATGCCGGCGGCAACCGTGAGCGACACGCCGTCGAGGGCGACGAACGCCTTCTCGGGCAGGTAGCGCCACAGCCGCTCGGGTACGGAGACGACGAGCCAGGCGCCGTCGCCGTCGCTGCGTCGCTCCACCACCTCGCCCACGCCGTCCACGTGGCCGAGCACGAGGTGGCCGCCCATGCGGTCGCCGAGGCGCAGCGCGCGCTCCAGGTTGAGGCGGTCGCCGGGCTCCACCTCGCCGAGGCGGCTGCGGCGGAGCGTCTCCGGCACCACCTCCACCTCGACGTGCCGCTCGCCGCGGTCGACCACCGTGAGGCAGACGCCCGCAACCGAAAGGGAGTGGCCGACGGCGACGCCATCGAGCACCTCCGGGGCGGCCTCGATCTCCAGGGTTCGCCCGCCCGGCCGCTCGATGACGGCCCGCACCTCGCCTATTCCCTCGACGATGCCGGTGAACACGCCTGGCCCCCCTTTGCCTCGGATCGCCGCAGGACCGCGACGAGGTCGTCGCCTACCCGGCGCACCTCGCGTGGCTCGAGTCCGCCCTCCAGGACGCCGCCGACGCCCCGCAGCGCGGGCGGGCCGTCGTGCCCGCCGACCAGGCGGAGGGCGACGAAGGCCTGGACCTCGTCGATGGCGTCCGCCCGCGCCAGGGCGCCGGCCAGGGTCGGCCCACCCTCGAGCAGGACGGACATCACGCCACGCCGCCCGAGCGCGCTGAGCAGGCCGTCCAGCGCGACGCCGGCGCTTCCGTCGGCGTCGATCGGCAGGATCTCGGCGCCGGCCTCGCGCAGGCGCCGAGCGCGCTCGGGCGGCGCGGGCGCACGGCAGGCCACGACCACGGGGCTGCGCCCCTCGCGCAGGAGGCGGGCCGCCGCCGGTGTGCGGAGGTGGCTGTCGACGACCACCCTGAGAGCGTCGCGGCCGCGCGGGTGCCGGGTCGTGAGGCGCGGGTCGTCGGCGATCACCGTGCCAACGCCGACCATGACCGCGTCCAGCTGGTCTCGCAGGGCGTGGACCTCCTCGTCGGCCGCCGCGCCCGTGAGGTGGAGCGGCGCCCCGGCCTCGGCCGCCACGCGGCCGTCGAGGGACATCGCATACTTGTAGAGGACGTACGGCCGGCCGGTGCGCACATGGTGCGCGTAGAAGCGCAGGAGCTCGCGCGCCGCCTCCGCCCCGTCGCCCACCTCCACGGCGATGCCGCTCTCCTCCAGCCTCGCGCCGCCTCGCCCCTCGACGATCGGGTTGGGGTCGATCACGGCGAACACCACGCGCGCGATGCCGGCCGCCGTGATCGCCTCGGTGCAGGGAGGCGTGCGGCCGTGGTGCGGGCAGGGCTCGAGCGTCACGTACAGCGTGGCCCCGCGCGCCTCCTCGCCCGCCTCGGTCAGGGCGAGGACCTCGGCGTGGGGCTCGCCCGCGCGGCGGTGGTAGCCCCGCCCCACGATGCGGCCCTCCCGCACGACCACCGCCCCGACCGGCGGGTTGGGCGCCGTCCTGCCCTGCCCCTGGGCGGCAAGGCGCAGCGCCTCGGCCATGAATGGCGACGGCAGGCCGGGCGCCGCCAGCGGTGCGCTGTGTGCGACATCCACGGGCCGGGGCAGGATGGCCATGTACCTCCTCCGTTCCACCGAGCGACGAAAAACGACCCGGAGCGTCTCCGGGTCGAAAGCGGGGACACGGCCTGACAGCCATGCCCGACAGCCTTCTTTCATCCCGACTCTTACGGTCGGCTCCGGCATCGCACCGGATCGTGTCGCCCCGAGGGGCGGCTCGCGGGCTCATCCCGTCAAGCGGGCATCACCGCCGGTATGGAATTGGGGCAGGGGCCCCGCACCAGACCCTGAAGGCGCTATGCGATTGTGGATCCGTGCCCTAGACCGGAAAGCCCAGCGCGCGCTTGATGTCGTCGTCCATGCGGTCCGGCGTCCAGGGCGGATCCCAGACCAGCTCGACATGGACTTCCTGAACCCCGTCCAGGCTCTTGATCGCCTGCTCGGCGGTGTCCGTCAGCATTTCGTATGCAGGGCAGGCGGGCGTGGTCATGGTCAGGTCGACCTCGACGTTGCCGCCATGCACCTCGACGCGGTACACCAGCCCGAGGTCGACAACGTTCACGCCGATCTCGGGATCGTACACGTCCTTGAGGGCCTGCATCACGCTCTCCTCGGTCACCATCCGGCATGCCCCCTTCCGTGGGCGGCCGCGCGCAGACTCGCCCGCATTATGGCAGGTTGCCCTGGGGGGGTCAAGGAATGCGGCCGTGGCCGGTGGCCATGCATACGTGCCGGGCCAAGTGGGAGATACTGCCGGGGCGATGGCCACAAAGGGCGGCAGAACGCGACTTTTTCCGCGCCGCGCGAAGGAAACTTCCAGATGGCGGCGAACCTGCTGGGCAGCAATCAACCAAGGGGGTTTCGCGTACGAACAAGAATGAATTGGTCTCCAAGGTGGCCGACAAGGCCGGGCTGAGCAAGAAGGCCGCGGAGTCCGCGGTGAACGCGGTGATCGAGGCCGTCGGCGACAGCCTGAAGTCCGGCGAGAAGGTGTCGGTGGTCGGCTTCGGCACCTTCGAGGTGCGTGAGCGCGCCGCCCGCAAGGGGCGCAACCCGCAGACGGGCAAGGAGATCAGCATTCCGGCGA
>JAKASY010000321.1 GCA_021817625.1 Bacillota bacterium
CCCGCCGCACGCACAGCACGCTCCCAGCGGGCTCCCCGTCCACCTCGGCGATCCACGCGGCCTCGCACTGCGGGTCGTGCTGGGCGGCGTAGTCGGCAACGATGCGCGCGACGAGGGCCTCGAAGGCCGCGTCCCAGCCGTACTCCCCTGCGTAGACGCGGCCGTGGCGCTCGACCACCCACCCGAGGTCGCCCGGTCGAGGCGCGCGCAGGACCACGATGCTCGGCCTGCGCCTATCGGCGAGCAGCGCCAGGATGGTGGCCATCGCTTCGACGAGGCGCCCCTGGTCCGGCTCGTCCAGGACCTCCAGGCGGCACTGCAGGTCCTGTTGCGATCGCTGGTCAAGCGTAGCGAACACCGCCCGCCCCCGCGCCGTGAGCCGTAGATCCTGCCTGCGGCCGTCCTGCGCGGAGCGCTCGCGGGAGACCACCCCATCCCCCTCCAGGCGCCCGAGGATGCGGCTGAGGTAGCCCGCGTCGAGGTCGAGCGTGCGCCTAAGGCTCCCGGCATCGGTGACGTCGGCCTGGGCGATCTCGTAGAGCACCCGCGCCTCGCTCACGGAGTAGCCGCTGTCGAGGTAGCTCGCGTGCAGGACGCCGATGAGGTTCGTGTAGAAGCGGTTGAACGCGCGCACCGTGGCCACGCGGGCCGCCAGGCCATCTCTGTCCGCCATGTCGTTGTCTCCAGCAACCAATTCTTTGTCTAAGGCTACCATATACTCCGGAGCGCAATGTGCAAGGGGTTCGGGCATCTCCAGCCTTGCGACGTCGGCCCAGCGGAGGCCGTCACCGGCACAAGGCTCGCCTGGGCGGGTCGCGGACCGCCAGCCGCGGGCCTGGGTAGACCGAACTTTCGGACTTGCAGGGAGACTCCGGTACGGCGCCGAATGGCACGTGCCAACTCGGGCGACTGTCGACAATGTACCGACAGTGCTGGAGTTCTCCCGGCCCACGCCGGGTGCCCTACTACACGTTGGCATGGGAGGGTGTCGATTGGCTCGGAACATTCCCAAGCGGGCGCTGGCGGCCGTGGCGGGGCTGGCCCTCTTGGCGCCGTTGTTCGGTGCCTCCGCATGGGCCCACAGCTCGCCGTCCGTGCATCGGGCCGCCCCCAAACCCCACTGGGGCGGTACGATCAACGTCGCGTTCGCCGAAGACGCAACAACCCTCGACCCCCAGGTGTGCTACGACTCCGTGTGCTGGGGCGCGATGGGCATGCTCTTCGACCGCCTCTACGACTACGTGAAGAACACCAACAATCTGTTCCCGGAGGCCGCCGCCGCCTTCCCCAAGATCACGAACGGCGGCAAGACCTACACCGTTACCCTGCGCAAGGGAATGACCTTCTCGAACGGGCAGCCGGTCACCGCCCAGGACGTCGTGTACAGCCTGGACCGCATCCTGAACCCCAAGACGCAGTCGCCCGTCATGAGCTTCTGGAGCGGCGTCGTCGGCGCCTCGAAGGGGGCGTCGGGTTCGGTGCCGGGCATCAAGGCGATCGGCCCGGACACGGTGCAGATCGACCTCACGGCCCCGAACCGGGCGTTCATCTACGTCCTCGCCATGCCCCAGGCGTCGATCATCCCGGTTGGCTCGGCGACCAAGGCCGGCTTCGCCCGCGACCCGATCGGCAGTGGCCCCTTCACGCTCGTGAGCTGGACGGCCGGGCAGTCGATGATCTTCAAGCGCAACCCGAACTACTGGGACTACCCCAAGCCGTACGTGAACGAGGTCTACTTCCACCTCGACGTGAACGACAACGTGGCCCTTCTCCAGCTGGAGAAGGGGCAGATCCAGGTGCTGGGGGACGGCATCCCGACCTCGGACTTCCTGTCCGTGATCAACACCCCAGCGAACAAGCCGCTCCTTCAGACGCGCAACCTGGAGTCCACGTACTTCCTGACGATGAACGTTCAGATGAAGCCGTTCAGCAACCTCGACGTGCGCAAGGCCGTTGAGCTCGCGGTCAACAAGCCCTATCTCCTGCGCCTTATGGACGGCCAGGGCGAGGTCGCGAACGAGCTCATCCCGCCGGGCGTGGCCGGCTACAAGCCGCTGCCGGCGGTGCGGCAGAACGACGCGCAGGCGCGAAAGCTTCTCGCCGCAGGCGGCTACCCGCACGGCTTCACCACCACGCTCTACAGCTGGAACATCCAGCCCTGGACCACGCTCGACGCGGCGATCGAGCAGGAGCTCGGCCAGATCGGCATCAAGGTGAACGTCAAGGCGATCGCGGAGAACGCCTTCTTCGGCCTGGCGGCCACGCCCAAGACGGCGCCGATGACGCTCACCTTCTGGATCGCCGACTTCCCCGAGGCCTCGGACTTCTTCAACGCCCTGGTGAGCTGCGGCTCGGCGGTCAAGGGCGGCCAGAACTACTCCTTCTACTGCAACCACCAGGTGGACGGCTATGTCACCGAGGCTCTGGCCCAGGCCTCGACCCCGGCCGCCACCGCCTACTACACCAAGGCCGACACCCTGCTCATGTCGCAGGTGCCGCTCGTGCCGCTGTTCCACTCGACGGCCACGGACATCCACGCCAAGGCCCTCGTCGAGTACTTCCCCAACCCCGTGTGGGGCGCCATCTACGCCGACTTCTGGTTCGGCACCGGGTCCACCACGCCGCCCAAGCGCGGCAAGTGAAGGTGCGGGCCCGGGCCGAGGGCCCGGGCCTGCGCCGCAGGAGAGGAGGCGGACGGTGACGGCCCTTCGCGTCGCGCTGGTGGGCGCCGGGCGCTGGGCCCGCGCAGCCCACGTACCCGCCTGGCGGCAGGTGCAGGGCGCGCGGCTGGTGGCGGTCGCCGACCCCGACCCCGGCCGCCGCGAGGCCGTCGCGGCCGAGCTCGGCATCCACCCCTATCCGAGCCTCGCGGCCGTGCTCGAGGACGAGGGCATCGACGTGGTGGACGTGGCGAGCGCCACGGGCAGCCACTTCGCCCTCGCCAAGGCCGCCATCGAGGCGGGCTGCCACGTCTTGTGCGAGAAGCCCGTCGCGCTCGCAGCCGCCCAGGCCGAGCGCCTGCGCGACCTCGTCGGGGCGCGGGGCGTGGTCGGCGCCGTAGCGTTCGCCTTCCGCCACGCGCAGGCGGTCGCCCGCCTGCGCGAGCGCCTGCCGGCCCTCGGGCGCGTCTACCACGTGCAGGGGTTCGAGCAGAACTCGCTCTACCACGACCCGGCGAAGCCGAGGCCTCCGGCCCGCCTGCGCGCCGACCAGGACGTCGGCGCCCTGGGGGAGTACGGGTCCCACCTCGTGGACCTGACGCGCTGGCTGATCGGCGACCTCGTCGAGGTGGCCGGAGACGCCCGCACCTTCATCCCGGAGCGCGCCGTGGAGGGCGGCGGCTACGCGCCCTCGGACGTGGACGACTCGACCGCGTTTCTCGCCCGCTTCGCGGGCGGCGCCCAGGGGCTGTTCCAGGCGAGTTGGCTCGCGGCCGGCCGGCCCCCGGGCATCGAGCTTCGCATCTTCGGCGAGGGCGGCGCACTGCGCCTCGTGCTCGCCGAGGGCGAGGAGGGCGGGGAGAGCCTGCTCGCGGCGGACGTCGACGAGGGGCTCTACCGGCCGGTCGACCCTGGACAGCCGGCGGAGGACTGGCCGCGGCTGTACATGTCCCGCCTCGTCGCGTCGTTCGTCCGGCGCCTGGGCGGCCGCGCCGACCCCGCGCTCGCCGACTTCGCGGACGCGGCGGCCAGTCAGCGGGTCCTCGACGCGGTCATGCGCTCGAGCAAGAGCGGCCGCTGGGAGCGCGTCGACGAGCCCGCCGGAGGGGGGTGACGGGCCATGCCGCCACTCCTGGAGGTTAGCGGCCTGAGCGTCGAGATCCCGACCCGGCACGGCCGCGTGAAGGCCGCCCAGGATGTGTCGTTCACCCTGGCGGCCGGCGGCCGGCTGGGCATCGTGGGCGAGTCCGGGTCGGGCAAGACCATCACGGCGCAGGCGCTCATCCGCCTCCTCCTGCCGCCGGCCGAGATCACGGCAGGCGCGGTGCGCCTCGACGGCCGCGACGTGCTCGACCTCCCGCCCGCGGAGCTGACGCGCCTTCGGGGCAACGAGGTCGGCATGATCTTCCAGGACCCCCTGACCGCGCTCAACCCGTTCCTGCGCGTCGGCATCCAGGTGTCCGAGGTGCTCGAGATCCATCGCGGGCTGCGCCGTCGGGACGCGCTGCGGGAGGCCCAGCGGCTGCTCGAGCGGG
>JAKASY010000322.1 GCA_021817625.1 Bacillota bacterium
CAAGCGTGGTGCGACCGATCGCGAGGACGAGGACGTCGACGCCCACCGCGTCCGAGCCTCGCCTCTGGGCGCCCGCTCCCGCGCCCTGTCGCGCTCGACCTACCGAACATTCCGCGCCTGCGGCGCCCCTGGTCGCCGGCGATGGCGAGCGACCGGGATCGATTGCACGGACGGCGGCCGGGCGGCCAGGCGTGGCACGGGCTGGCTGGTCCCGGGGCGACCGTCGCCGCCGCACGCGCTTCCCCGCGCCGCCCAACCCCGCGCGACCCCCTTCGACTCGACTCCCTTGCGACTGCCGGAGTCCGGCCTGCATGCCGCGATTGTGATGGACCCCGCCCGGCGCCGCCGACCTCAGGCCCGTGTGCTGCCACTGCGTGCCCTGCCGACATAGCAGCGGCGCACGCTGGCGTCCAGTGACGGCGCCCCGCGCGACGCCGCCAAGCCCTGCGCCCTGGCTCGGCATGAGCCCCCAGCTCGCTCCTAAGATGGCTCTAGCCATGCGATGCGTGGCGGTCCTGGACAGGCTAGGTTGGTCACGGGGACGATCATCCCGGTGTGCACGGCATCAGCCTGGGTTACTGCCCCGGCTCGACGCCATCTGCGGCGGTTGCCGGGTTCGCTCCGTACGCTCCGCCGCGCGCCGGGGGACGGAGTCGGGGCAACCCAGCACTGTCTTTTAGGGAAGGTATGCGGATGACGGTGCCATGGCGTAGCGAAGCACCCGCGGCGGCGTCGGGCGCCGTTCCAGGCGCCGCCGTGGTCCCTCCTTTCGTAAGTCTGTGCCGGAGCGCCGCTACCGTCACATCCCGCGCATCTCTGTGACGGCTTCGCCGGCGACGAGACGCCGAGCGCGCGGACGCCACGACAGCCGAGCACCGGGTTCGAAGTCGCCCTGCAAGACGGACTCTCGGGCGCCCCGATGCCGAGCGCCGTGCGGTTCGCGGCGAAAGATTTCGCCGACAGCATGCACGACTAGGCAGTGCCCGCCACTACTTGATGACTGTGATGGCCACCAAGGGGGGCAGCCGCCCCTCTTCGCAATCAACAGGGTCCGAACGAGCAGCAGATTGGAAGGGACGTGGAGTCATGCCTACGTGGGACACGCTTCGCAACAAGGCCGTCGCCGGGTTGTCCAATGTGGCGCAGGAGGGCTCGAGACAGGCGCGACTGGCGAAGCTGCGCCTTCAGCTGGCCGATGTGAACGGACGACACCAGGACGCCCTGCGCGAACTTGGCGAAGCGGTCTTCAAGGCCAAGGAGGCCGGCACCCCGCTGGGCGACATCGCAGCGACCCTACAGCCCATTTGGGACAAGCTTGCCACCCTGACCCAGAAGCACGAGGAGCTCCAAGCGGCCATTGACGGCGAGCTGCCCGCCGACGAGGCGCCGTCGGCGCAGGTGGCCGCGCCGAGCGAAGCCGCGCCGCCCGCAGCCGGCCGGTTCTGCGCTCAGTGCGGCGGCGCGGTCGGCCCCCAGGCAAGGTTCTGCGCCGCCTGCGGCACTGCCGTCTCGGTATAGATGCCCTGGGGAACCCCATAGGCCTGACGATCCAGGCGCGGGCGGCCGTGGAGTCGGTCGCTCCAGGCACCGCCCGGCCTGTCCGGCCGCGAATGGATCGTTGCCGAAGTGTCGCCGACCGCGCTCTGTCCTTCGAGGCCGCGAGCGCCCTAGGCCACCTGCAGGCGACCCAACTGGCGCTGGACGATGAGACGAGGCGCCACGTCTAGACCTCGATGAGGGCGAAACGGCTAGCAGAAGGATCACGGCAGGTCTTCGCAGTGAAGGAGTTGGGGCACGTGGCTACCAGAGAGACAACGCAGTTCACGATCGGGTCCGACGCCAGGTGTACCGACGGAGTCTGTGGCGAGGTGAGTCGCGTCGTTGTTGACCCTGTGGCTCGGACGGTCACCCATCTCGTGGTTGAACCGAAGCACCAGCGAGGTGCTGGGCGACTGGTTCCCCTCGATCTCCTGGACGCTACCGCCACAGGAATCCAGTTGCGCTGCACCCTAAAGGCCTTCGGCGACCTCAGACAGGCCGAAGAAACGGAATTCGTGGCGCCGCCTGGGGGCTTCGCCGGCTACGCCTCGCATCAGGTGCTCGCCTGGCCCTACTACGCTAGCACCATGGGCATGGGCCGCGGCATGGGCATAGGGCCCGGCATCGATGGCGGGGATACCTCGCACGTTGCCACCTACGACCTCCTCCCCGAGGGCAAGGTAGGCATCCGTCGCGGCGAGTCCGTGCAGGCCACCGACGGCGAGATCGGGCACGTTCAGGGACTCGTCATAGACCCCGGCGATCGCCGCGTGACGCACGTACTTCTGCAAGAGGGCCACCTGTGGGGCAAGAAAGAGGTGGCCATCCCAATGGGCGCCGTGACGACGGTCGACGCGGGGATCCGACTTAGTATCAGCAAGGCAGAGGTGGCGAACCTGCCGGCTGTGGTGGTCGACCATGGCCAGGGTCCGACTGTCTGATGGGCAACCATGGTGTAGATGCCATCGATCTGCGCCTAGCGTGATTCCAAGGGGCGATGCCATGGCCAACCCACATTGGCTGGTGGCATTGTCCGCGGCCAGAGGGGCGGGCGACTTGCGGACGTGCTCGGGGTGCATCCGAGGTTTTGTGGCTCTTGTGACCAATGTGTGGGTGCCCTGGAGGGGGTCCGCCCACGCTGGCCGGCGAGCCTCGGGCGTCGCCGCAACCGGCGGCAAGGGCGGGCCGAGGGCCGCCTGGCCTGAAAGCCTACAGCGACGCCTTCTCGCCGGCCAGGGCGTGGCAAGTGGGCGGACGCACCCGGACGACGCAACCATGGCTTGTCGTGCCCTTGCGGGAGGGGCCGTACGACGCCAGCCTCCCGCCCCAATCGGGGGGCCGGCGAGCCCACGCGGGTGGCCGCCTGCCTGCGCAAGCCGACCACCGAGTAGGAAGATGGCGCCGCGGTTTAGGCTCCGGTCTCCGTTGCCCAGGCCTTTCGGTACCCCGGGTGTCGCATTCCTCGGCCATGCCCGGTCTTCATCGACCCCTCTAAAATTCCGGAGTGCGCCATCTTCATCGTTACTACGCCCCGATGTGCCAGACTCTGCTCCACCGCCGGACTTCACCTCTTGGCTTATACCGGCGGCCCTTGCCGTGGCGGCGCGCCGTGGCGGGAGCGGAGCCGTTCCCAGCTTTGCGTCCTACGCCTTGACACCGTGCCGCTGCCCGTACGCCGCAAGGGTCCCCGAGTGCACATGCCCGTCCCTTCCCCGGGGATACCCGTCTTCGCCCATGTGCGCGGGGCTCGACCCCTTGATCTTCCGGCACTCACTTCCGCCGCTGTGCTTTTCGACGAGGCAGCCTTTGCCTTATGCAGCGGCCCGGTGTCTTGTTGGCCCCCGTGGTGAGTCCCACCCTCAGAGTTCCGATCCAACGCCTCGGTCGCCGTTTACAGTAGGAGCCTCGTTCCGTGCGCCTGCACCATCAAGGACCCATGCGCCGGGCGGCTGGGCCGGAACACCCTACCGCCCCTTCCCTTGTACGTGTAAAGAGGCGGATGCCCCGAAAGCCCTTCGCAATAGGAAGTCTGACCCTTACGGGCAGCGGGGACGTTACCCCCGGAGCTTTCGCCAACGTGGTCACCCAACCTCAACGTCCGATTGACGACACGTTCGGACGGTAAGTCCGCGCGGCCGATCTCCCATCGGCTGGTGCAGGACGGTTACTGGCTGCAACACACATTGGTCACAAGACCCGGCTTTTGGGACCGACTGGACGCGGCTGTGCGTTACTGTCGCGTCAAGTCGCCACGGTGGAGACGAGCACAGCCGGCTGTCGCTCGTCGTGAGGAGGGAGCGCCGTTGCTGGCAAGCGAGGTGCGTGCGTTCGACCTGTTCGCCGATCTCACCGAGGCCGAGGCCCAGTTGCTCGCGGAACAGGCTGTGACCCGCCGTGCGCGACGTGAGCAGGTCCTGTTCCGACAGGGGGAGCCCGCCGGCTGCGCGGTACTCCTCATCGCCGGACAGATCAAACTCGAGCACGCCCTCCGGGACGGCACGGTGACGATCGTCGATATACTGGGGCCCGCAAACGTGCTCTTCCTCGGCGCGACCCAAGCGTGCCCGGTGGAGGTGGTCGCCCTAGGGCCGGTGGAGTACGGGGCGATCCGAGCCCGCGACCTCGAGTGCGTGCTG
>JAKASY010000323.1 GCA_021817625.1 Bacillota bacterium
GACATCGACCTGAACTTCTCGGGCGAGTACCAGGGAGTGATCCACCGGTACACGGAGGAGATCTTCGGCAGCGGACTGGTGTTCCGCGCCGGCACGATCTCCACGGTTGCCGAGCGGACCGCCTATGGCCTGGTGAAGGGCTACCTGCGCGAGCGCGGCGAGACGGTGCCAGCCGCGGAGGTCGACCGCCTGGCCCTCGGCATCACCGGCGTCAAGCGCACGACCGGCCAGCACCCCGGTGGGCTCATGATCGTGCCGCGGGAGCGCGACGTGCACGACTTCACGCCGATCCAGCACCCCGCGGACGACGTGCGGGCCGACGTCGTCACCACCCACTTCGACTACCACTCGATCGAAGGACGCCTGCTCAAGCTCGACCTGCTCGGCCACGATGACCCGACCGTGCTGCGCCTCCTGCAGGAGTACACCGGTGTCGACCCGCGAGCGGTGCCCCTGACCGACCCGGACGTGCTCGAGCTGTTTCGCTCCACGAAGAGCCTCGGCGTGACGCCAGAGCAAATCGGCACGGACATGGGCACGCTCGGCATACCGGAGTTCGGCACCCGCTTCGTGCGGGCCATGCTGCGGGAGACCGTGCCCAGCTCGTTCGGCGACCTCGTGCGCGTGTCGGGCCTGTCCCACGGCACGGACGTGTGGGCGAACAACGCCCAGGACCTCGTTCGCACCGGCGTCGCCACGCTGCGGGACGTGATCGCGACGCGCGAGGACATGATCGCGTACCTGAGCGCCCGCGGCCTGGAGCCCGCCGTCGCGTTCGCCATCACGGAGCGCGTGCGCAAGGGCCGCGGCCTGCGGCCGGAGGACATCGACGGCATGCGCCGCGCCGGCGTGCCCGACTGGTACATCGGCTCCTGCGAGAAGATCACCTACCTATTCCCGAAGGCGCACGCCGTGGCCTATGTGACCATGGCGCTGCGCATCGCGTACTTCAAGGTCCACCACCCGGAGGCGCACTACGCCGCCCTCTTCACGGTGCGCGGCGAGGACGTCGACGCCGACCTCCTGCGCCGTGGCCCTGAGGCCGTGGCCCGCCGAGTGCGCGAGATCGAGGCGCAGGGCAACGAGGCGACGGCCAAGGACCGGAGCGAGCAGGCCCTGCTCGAGATCGCGCGGGAGATGTTCGCGCGCGGCGTGCGGGTGCGGGCTGTCGAGCTGTACGACTCCGAGGCTGAGCGCTTCACCCTCACGCCCGACGGCCTTCTGCCGCCGTTTCTCGCCCTGCCGGGCCTCGGTCGCACGGCCGCCGCTGCGGTCGTCGCGGCGCGCGCGGAGGGCCCGTTCACGTCCGTGGAGAACCTGCGCACGAGGACTCGCCTGCAGCGTCCGATCCTCGACCTTCTGGGCGAGCAGGGCTGCCTCAAGGGGCTGCCCCAGACGAGCCAATTGACGCTGTTCTAGACGGGGCAGGGAGGCCGACGACGTGCCGGACTTTCGCAGCGACACCGTGACCCGCCCGGGCGAGGGCATGCGCCGGGCGATGTACGAGGCCGAGGTTGGCGACGACGTGTACGGCGAGGACCCGACCATCCGCCGCCTTGAGGAGCGCAGCGCCGAGCTCCTGGGCGTCGAGGCGACGGTATTCGTGCCGTCGGGCACCATGGCGAACCAGAGCGCCGTCCTGGCCCAGACCCAGCGCGGCGACGAGGCGATCGTGGAGGCCGAGGCGCACATCCTGTACTACGAGCGCGCCGGCATCGCCGCGCTGGCCGCCGTGCAGGCGCGACCGGTCGCGGGCGTGCGGGGCGTGCCGTCGGTGGAGGCCGTCGGCGCACTGGTGCGCGGCAGCGACGTCCACGTGCCGGTGACGCGCCTTCTCTGCCTGGAGAACACCCACAACCGGGCGGGTGGCGCGGTGGTGCCCATCGCGGCCTGGGATGCGCTCACCGCCTTCGCGCACGCCCACGGCATCCGCGTGCACCTGGACGGCGCCCGGATCTGGAACGCGGCCACCGCGCTGGGTGTTCCTGCGTCACGTCTCACGAAGGGCGCGGACACCGTGTCGGCCTGCTTCTCCAAGGGCCTCGGGGCGCCGGTCGGCTCGGTCGTGGGCGGGAGCCGCGAGACGGCCGCACGCCTGCGCCAGGTGCGCAAGCTCCTGGGCGGGGGCATGCGCCAGGCGGGCGTCCTCGCAGCCGCGGCGCTTTACGCGCTCGACCACAACCTGCCGCGCCTGGGCGAGGACCACGCGAACGCCCGCGCCCTGGCCGAGGGGCTCGCGGGCATCGCCGGCCTCGAGGTGGACCCGGAAGCGGTCGAGACGAACATCGTCGTGTGCGGGCTCGGCAGCGGGTCGGCGGGGGCCGTCCTGCACGCGCTGAAGGCCGAGGGCGTCCTCGCCTCGGAGCTGGACGAGCACCGTCTGCGCCTCGTCACGCACCTGGACGTCGATAGAGACGACGTGCGCACGGCCGTCGCGGCCATGGCGCGGGCGGCCAAGGAAGAGCTCAGGCCGGCCGGCTAGGGCCCAGGCCCCTACCCCAGGCGTCCCGGGCCGCGGGCTCCGGACGGCGCGCGGCGCCGCCGGCCAGAGCGGCGCGAGCAGCCGCCGGGGCTTGGCCCGCGCGCCTCGCCGTAGCGGCGTCTGGCAGGCGTCCTAGGCCGGCTGGGCTCGAGCCGCGGCAAGCGCGCGGGCCACGCACCCGGGCTCCTCGAACCACGGAAGGTGGCCGCCGCCCTCGACGACCACCATACGCCCGTGGGCTAGGTGCGCCATAAGGCTGTCGGCGGCGGATCGGGGCATCGGGCTGTGGGCGCCCACGAGCACGGTCACCGGTGTCGTCAGGTCGCGCAAGCGCTGCGCGAAGGCGCCGTCGGGCATGTCACGCGTGAGCGATCGATGGGTCTCCTCATTGCAGGCCGCGGAGACCCGCAGGCCCGGTGGCGGCGGTGGCGCCGCAGCCGGGTCCGCGAAGTACGAGTGCCATAGGAGCGAGAGGCCGGCGAGCGCTGTGGCGTCCGCCTCGTCCGGTCCCGCTTCCCGCTGCGCGAGCTCCCCAAACCGGCGTGCGGCGTCGGGCGTCAGGCGGGCGACGAGCGCGGCGCCCAGGGCGGCCGCGCCGAGGAGGTCCGGCCCCGTCCCGTCGACGTGTCCGGCGATCGCTCCCGCGCCCTCGCCCACAACAAACGCGCCGCCCGCCATCCCGCTCGACCTCCCCGCAGGGCGGGCGCCGCCGCCCCTCTGGCGGACGCTTTCGCCGCGTCAGGCGCGACGGCCTGCCGTGGGTCATGGCCCCTGGCGCGGAGAGGCGAGGGCAAACGGTCCCACGCGCGGGAGGGCCCATCGGCTCATGGCCGCAGCCCAGGCGGCGTGGCGCCACGGGAGGGACTACGCCAAGAGCACCGCGCCGCTCTGCACGTGCCCCGCGTAGCCGGCCGGGCGGGGTCGACAGCCGCGGCTACAGGGCGGTCTCGCTCGCGCGCCGGCTGCGCGTGGCGCTCGCGGCCGCCCGCTCGCGCAGCTCACGCGCAGGCACCGCCACGACGCGGCCGTCCACGACGCGGTCGATGCCGTGCACCGTGACACGCTGCACTGCGCGGGGCGACGTGGCGTACACGAGACTCGACACGGGGTCGCGGTCAGGCAGGAGGCCCGGGTCGGAGAGGTCGAAGGCGCACAGGTCCGCCAAGGCTCCCGGCGCGACGCGGCCGGCGTCCAAGCCAAACACGCCCGCCGCCTCGGACGTGCCCATGGCGAAGGCCTCCGCCGCCGTGAGCAGGCCGCCGTCGGCGTGTGTGGCGCGCTGGATGACCACCGCCGCCCGCATCTCGTCCAGGATCGAGAGGCGGTTGTTCGTGCAGCCCCCGTCGGTGCCCAGGGCGACCGGAATGCCCAGGGCTCGCATGCGAAGGAGCGGCGCCACGCCGTCGCCGAGGAAGGCATTCGCGCCAGGATTGTGGACGACGCGTGCGCCCCGCTCTGCCACGAGCCGCAGATCGCGCTCGTCGAGCCACACGCCGTGCACGAGCACCGCGCGTGGTGAGAGGGCCGCGAGGCTGTCGAGGAAGGCGGCGGGGCCGTGCCCGTGCTGGTGGGCGATGGCCTCGACCTCGTCCTTGCGCTCGGCCAGGTGGATGGTAAACACGCCTCCCAGGCGCTCGGCCGCCTCGGCGCCAAGGCGAATGGCCTCGGGCGATGCGGCGTGCGGGCTGTGCGG
>JAKASY010000324.1 GCA_021817625.1 Bacillota bacterium
GGCGGAATGCGCGTAGGACGTGCTCGCTATCGGCCGTGCGGGCGTGGCGCGCCCGCAGCGTCGCTACGAACGACGCCAGATCGGCCAGCGCCCAACCTAGCCTGTACAAATCCAGGGTGGTGCGGTCGACCTTTAGGCGGACGCGCTCCGTGTAGGGCGTGAAGTCGTCCTCCCGCCCTCGGTCAAACATCCAGAGGTCGCGCTCGGGCGGGGCGAGGCCCACCGTGTCCCAGTCCACGAGATGGAGCTCGTCCCCGGCGCTTAGGATGTTGCCGCCGTGCGGCTCACCGTGGGTCACGACGAGCGGGCGTCCGGACGCCGTCACCGCCGCCGCCATGGCGTCGAAGGACTCGAGGCCCGCGCGCACCGCGGCCGCGTGCGCGCGCAGATCCTGGCGCGCGGGCGTGGACAGCGGCCCGGCGCGCCACGGCCGGTCGAGATCCGCGAGGGCGCGCTCAAGAGCGCGCCGCCCCATGACGGCGAGCGGCCACGGCGCCACGGCGACGGACAGGCGCGTCCCGGCGGCGTGCAGCTCGGCCAGAAGCTCAAGGCGGCGCCTGCGCTCGGGCTCACTCGCGGTGCGCCCGTCGTCGAAGCTTCCTGCCGCCCCGTCCACGAACGGGAAGACGGAGAGCGTGTAGCGGTCGGAGAGCGTCGGCGCGAGCGTGCCCTCCCGGCTCGGGAGGGGCGCCACGACGAAGCCCAGGCCGGCCTCGCGCCGGAGGGCGCTCGCCGTTGCCATGGCGGCGCGCTGCCCGCGCAGCACCGCCGCGCGGCTCGCGCCCAGCCAGGGCTTGCGGCGCAGGTCGTCGACCGTCACGAACAGGCGCTGCCCGTCCGGGGCGTCCGCCCGCCAGTGGTAGCCGCCAAAGCCGACCGGCACGTAGGTCAGGGGCGCCGCGACGCCCCAGCCGGCCTCCAGGGCGTGCGCGACCACGGCAGGGTCGAGTCCCTTGGGCAGGTCTTCCACGCGCGCAGTCTACCGTCCCGTCCCGGCTCTGTCACCCTTCACGCGGGTGCCGGAGGGCGGGCGCGAGAGGGAATGGCTGCGCCGTCGCGAAGGGCCATGCCCATGCGGCGGTGCTGGCGCGCCGTCGGCGCGACGCGACGGCGAGTCGCACGCAGGAGGGACGACGAGGTGGAGCACTTGCGCGGCGAGCTGGTGGAGATCCGGGACGTGGAACGCGGCCTGTGGCTGTGGCGCGTGCGCCATCCGTACTGGCGCCCGGGCGACGACTGGGAGCCCGTCGTCACGGGCACGTGCGTCGAGTCGGACGGGCAGGTGGGCCTTATCGACCCGATCGCCCCGACGGACGACGCGACCGAGTTCTGGCGGCGGCTGGACGAGCGCCCGCCCACGTTTCTGGTCGTCCTCAAGCCCGACCACGTGCGCGACGTGGACCTTTTCGCCCGGCGCTACGGCGCCCTCGCCTACGGGCCGGACCTGTTCTTCAAGGAGGACACGCCGCAGACGGATATTGAGCCGGTGCACCCGGGGGACGAGCTTCCCGGCGGGCTCGTCGCGCTGAACGACGGCCGCTACCACCACGACACGCCGATGTGGCTGCCCGAGCAGCGCGCGATCGTGTTCGCCGACACCCTCACCGAGCGCGACGGCCAGCTGCGCGTCTGGTCGACGCCCTGGGACGAAGAGGGGCCAAGGCGCGCGCTCGGCCAGCTCCTGCGCCTGCCGTTTCGGCACGTGATCATCTCCCACGGCGATCCCGTGCACGACCGGCGCGCCTTCGAGCACGCCCTGGAGCTGCCGCCGTGGGCGCCGACCATCGAGCTCGCGGAGGGAGAGGGCGTGCCGGAGGACGACGCGCTCGGCGAGGAGGAGTAGCCCGGGCCGCCTCAGAGCTCGTCGCGCAGGAGGCTCGGGTCGCTCGCCGCCAGGCCGGCGATCTTCCGCACGATAGCCAGCAGGTGGGCGCGCTCGTCCGGGGTGAGGCGCTCGAGGACGGCGCGCAGCCAGCGCCGGTGGCGCTCGCGCTGCTCGTCCACCACGCGCCGCCCCTCCGCGGTGAGAGCAAGGTGGTGGCGCCGGCGGTCGGCGGGGTCGAGGCTGCGCCGAAGCCAGCCCCGGTCCTCGAGCGTGCGCACGAGCTGGCTCGCCGTGGCCGCGCCCACGTCCAGGGCGTCGGTGAGCTCGGACACCGAGAGCGTGCGGTGCTCCCCGATCAGCATCAGGGTGAAGCGCTGCAGCCGCGTCGGCGCGTCCGAGACCGTGCGCCGGTGGCGCTCGCGGAGGAGCGTCACGAGGCGCTGGACGTCCACGAGGCCGGAGAGGACCTCGTCGATGTCGCCCGACCCGCGCTCCTGGGCGCCGCTCATTCGGAGCGCAGGGCCTCCGCCGGCATGAGGCGCGAGGCGCGGATGGCGGGGAGGACGCCGAAGATGGCGCCGACGCCGATGGAGAACGCGAGCGCGAGCGTTACGGCGTCGGCCGTGAGCCCGGCGGGGAAGCCGACCACACGCGTGATGATGCTCCCCGCCAGGGCGGCGCCCGCCGTCCCGACCGCGCCGCCCAGGACGGCCAGGAGCACCGACTCCGCGAGGAACTGGACGAGGATGTCGCCGTCGCGCGCCCCGAGGGCCTTGCGGATGCCGATCTCGCGGAAGCGCTCGGTCACCGTGACGAGCATGATGTTCATGATGCCGATGCCGCCGACCAGGAGGGAGATGGCCGCGAGGCCGCTCAGGAAGGCGGTGATCGTCGAGAGCGTGCTCTTCACGGTGGAGAGGATCTGGGTCGCCTCGGTGACGGCGAAGTCGCGGGAGGGATGGCGGCGGTCGAGCACCGCTTTCACGGCGTTCGCGGCGGCGGTGACGCTGTCGTTCGTGCGCGCGGCCACCACGATCTGCGAGATCGTGGTGACGTGCACGATGGCGAGGCCGGCCGCGACCGGGACGTAGACGTTCGGGTCGACGATGTCGCCGGCAAGGCCCTTGCCCGCGCTGAGCACGCCGCTCACCTTGAGGGCCGACGTGTCGACGTACACGGTGCGCCCGACCGGGTTCTTCACGCCGGGGAAGAGCCGCCTGGCGGCGCGGCTTCCTAGGACGACGCCGCGGCCGTCGAAGCGGCCGTGGGCGAAGGCGGCCAGCTCGACCCGGAAGTAGGCGTCGGTGACGCCCTCCGCGGTGACGCCCGACGAGCCGCCCGCCGTCGCAGAGACCGTGGCGGGCAGCGCCGCCACCGGCGCGGCCGCCTCGATCGAGGGCGCGTGCAGGGCGGTGATGGCGTTCACGTCGGCGACCGTGAGCGTGCTCGGGACGCCGAGGCTGAAGCCGCCGCCTCCGCCCCCGCCGCCGAAGCGGTCGCGCGCGCGGGCGCTCTGCCCCTTGGCTGCGGGAACGGCGGGCGACACCGTGATCACCCGCGCACCGAACGTGTTGAACTGGCCCGTCACGTAGTTGTTCACGGCCGTGCCGAGCGCCGTGAGGGTGACCACCGCGAACACGCCGATGACGACCCCGAGCGCGGTCAGGGCGCTGCGCGTGCGGTGGCTCCAGATCGAGTCGAAGGCGATGGACAGGGCGTTCACCGCACGGCCTCCTCTCCCCGCACGCCCCGGGCGATCTCGCGCTCCTCGACCGGCCGGTCCACGGTCAGGCGGCCGTCCTCGAGCTCGACGATCCGCCGCGCGTGCCGCGCCACGAATGCGTCGTGGGTGACGACGACGACGGTCAGGCCGAGCTCCTCGTTCAGCTGCTGGAAGACCTCGAGGACCTCGCGGCCCGAGTGCCGGTCGAGGGCGCCGGTCGGCTCGTCGGCCAGGAGCAGGTCGGGACCGGGCGCCACGGCCCGGGCGATCGCCACGCGCTGGGCCTGCCCGCCGGAGAGCTGGTTCGGGCGGCGGCCAAGAAGGTGGCCAAGGCCCACGCGCCCGAGGCTCTCGGTCGCGCGACGGCGGCGCTCCGCGGCGGGCATGCGCGCGTACACCATGGGCAGCTCGACGTTGCCCAGCGCGGTGAGACGCGGCAGGAGGTGGATGGCCTGGAACACGAAGGCGATGCGCCGGCCGCGCATGCCGGCCGCCTGGGCGCTGGAGATCCGCGTCACGTCCTGGCCGGAGAGCCGGTAGGTGCCGGCCGTCGGCCGGTCGAGCAGGCCCAGGATCTGCATGAGCGTGGACTTGCCGCTGCCCGACGGCCCCATGAGGGCGACGA
>JAKASY010000002.1 GCA_021817625.1 Bacillota bacterium
ACCAGCCGTACGGTCACGCCCCGCACCATGTCGACCGCACTTCTCGGTCCCGCTCGCCCTACCTGCTCTGGCGTTGCCTGTCTCATGGCACAGGCCTACCATACCTCACCCATATCCGCCAGCCCGGCCGTCCGTCCCGCAGCCTGCGCTACCGTCACGGACTTTGCGGTGGCCCTGGGTCCGCAGGCGGTGCTGCGCTGCGCCGGAGGGCGGGTCGACGCCGCCCCGCGCCGTCGCTCTCTCGCCAAGCGCTCCGACCGTTCGAGCGCGGCGGCAGGAGCCGGGGGAAAAAACACGAAAGGAGGCTTCGACATCGCGCCGCGGCGCGAGGCGCCGGCTACTTTCACGCCATCGCGATCATAGGCGGACCGGGAGGAGCGCCACCTTGGCGTCGATCCAGCGCTGGCCTTTCCTGGCGGCGACCATTCTGTTTGTTGTTCTGGCAGCGCTGCCCCTCCCGCACACGGCACGCGACGCAGCGGCGGTTCTGGCGCTGGCGGGGGCTGCGGCCACCGCCTGGCAGCCTCGATCGGCGCTCGTGTTCCTCGTCCTGTACCTGCCGTTCCGCGTAATGGTCGAGGCGATGGCGCCAACGCCGATCACCTTCCTCCCCGACGTGGTCGTGCTGGTGCTCGTCGTGCGCGTGCTCCTCCTCCACCCGACGACGATCGTGCCCCTGGACCTGATCGAGACAGCCGCGCTGGTCTTCGGCGTCTGGGGCCTGCTCGTGTCGGTGCACGCGCACCGCCACCTTGGGGGCGCGATCCTCGAGGCGCGCGATCTCCTCTTGTTCGTCGTTCTCTACGCCGCTGTCAGGCGCCTGCGCCAAGCCGGCGACGGCATCGACGCGAACTGGTGGAGCCGGCTGGTCCCCTACGCCCTGGTGGCCATCGCGCTGGTCGGCGCGCAGGGCATGGCGCAGACCTTCCTGCTCGGCCACCCGCTGCTTCTCCCGGGCAAGCTCGCGGTCAGCCAGGCGCACGTCACCGGTGTGAACGCAGGCCGACCGTACGGCTGGCTCGACAACCCCAACGTGTTCGGCGAGATCGGCTTCCTTGCGCTCATGATCGCGTACGACCACTTCCGCCGCCACGCCTTCCGCCCGGCGTGGCTGTTCGGACTGGCCACGGCGTTCTTCGCGGCCATGGTGGTCTTGTCGTTCTCGCGCAGCGCCTACATCGTCGTCCTTGTCGCGGCCGCGATTGTCCTATACGGCGTGCGCAACGTGCGCGAGCGCATCGGCATCGTCGTCGCCGTCGTCGTCATGGCGGCCGCGGTCGCCCTCATACCGGGAGCCCGCGTACGGGCTGTGTTCGGGCGAGCGCCGGCTGTCACGACCGTGGCGCAGTCGCACGCGGTCCACCACACCGGACACGGAAGGGGCCACGCGAAGAAGCCGCCCAGCGGCCGCACGACACAGACGGCCACCGCGAAGTGCACCACGTACCTGTGCCTATCGAACCGGGCCGGGCGCCTGCACAACCTGAAGGTCGCCCTCCACCTCATCCGCCACCACCCGCTCGGCACCGGGTTCGGCACGTTTGGCAGCGCCGGCGCGCTGGCGTTCCACGTCCATCTGCCGGGCGTGGGCAAGGGATTCTACGCCGACAATCAGTACACGGTGGTCCTCGTGGAGACTGGTGTCGTCGGCGCGCTCCTGTTCGCCCTCCTTGGCCTGGCTGTGTTCCGCGAGATCGTGCGCATGCCGCCCGGCGAGGACGGCGAGGGCCGGCGCCTGCTCCTGAGCCTATTCGTGGCCATGGTCATCTTGGGTGCCACGTCCAACGTGTGGGAGCAGCTTGTGCTCACGCTGTATCCGTGGCTTGCCCTTGCCGCTTTCCTGCCGCTCAGGCGAGACCGCCAGACGAACGCCGCGTCGCCCCAGGGAGGAACCCACCACGCCGTGACCGCCAGCCGCTAGCGCGTCTCCCGACACGGTCGCCAGGCCCCCGGAGAGTCCCGCTCTCCGGGGGCACTTTCGTGCGCACGGCGAGCGCCCATTGGTGGCACGTCGTCAAAGCGACGTAAGGTTCGCGTCCGGGCCGGGGACACTACGGCCAATCTTCGACACGCACCGCGTGAGACAAGGAGGACGCCATGTTGACTCGATGGACACGTTTCGCCTGGCCCGCGCTTGTGTGCGCCGGACTCCTTGCCGGCACCGCCGCATGCGGCACGGCCGGCGCTCCCATGAAGGCAGGCAACCAAGGGCGCCCGGCGGGCAAGGGCCATGCCGGCACCCCTCGCACCAAGGGAACGAAGGGCACACCCAGGAAGGACACCTCAGGCCTCGCCGCCGACGTCGGCCTTGGGCCGAAGCTGCACGTCGTGGGCTTCGCGGTCAACGCCCGCCACGCGTCGTTCGAGGCGGTGGCTTCGGCGCCGCACCTGGTGAGCGAGGTGGCCCCGTTCTGGTACTCGGTTCAGCCCACGGGCGCGATCAAGACGATGAAGACCGCCGAGACCGAGGCGTGGGCGCACAAGAACGGCGTGCCGCTCATGCCCTTGTTCAACAACGCCCGCTCCAGCTCGGCCGTGCTGCAGAGCGCCGCGACCCGCCAGCGCGCCGTCGCCAACATCGTCTCCATCGTCAAGACGAACAACTACGACGGCGCTTCCGTCGACTTCCAGGGCCTCAACTCGACGCCCGCCGTGCGCACCGGCCTCGTGTCCTTCGTGTCCTCCCTGGCCACGCAGCTGCACGCCGCCGGCAAGCGCGTGACGGTCAATATCATCCCCACCCAGCAGGCGACAGCCCAGCACGGTGCCTACAACGAGACGGCTCTGGCCAAGAGCGCGGACCAGATCATCCTCATGGCGTACGACCGACACTCGACAGGATCGCCGCCCGGACCGGTGGCACCCATGCCGTGGGTGAAGCAGGCCGTGTCCCACGCCATCGCCGTGGGCGTCAAGCCGAGCCAGCTCCTGCTCGGCGTGGCCAACTACGGCTACGACTGGCCACAGGGATCCACGAACGCTGCCACCGTCAGCTACGCCCAGATCTCGAAGATGAACGTCAAGCCGATCTGGGACGCCGCCAGCGGCGAGTACCACTTCACCTACACGAAGAACGGGACCACCCATCAGGTGTGGTTCGAGGGCACGCGCTCCATGGTCGAAAAGGTCTCTCTCGCCAAGGCCCAGAAGCTCTCGGGCATCGCCGTGTGGCGCCTCGGCTACGACAACACCAAGTGGTGGAGCGCACTCGGCAACCAGGTCGGCAACAGCGTGCCGAAGGGAGGCACCGTACAGGGCCGGCCCATGGCGAGCGGCTCGGGCACCGGTACGGCGACTGGGCGACCGGCGCGCACCGGCACCTGATGAGACCTGTCCACAACCCGTAACACGTGCAACCCGCCCAATGCGGCGGGTTGCCGGTTGTGGTTGAAGTCGAGGGCACTGGGACGCACGTGCCCCTGACCACGTCCAGTACTTCCCAGGTGCGCATCGCAGGTCATCGGGGTAGCCGCTACGACCGTGACCCTCATTGGCAGGCACACCCTTGCTTGCCCCCGACCAAGATGCTGAGAAGAAGCGGTCCCAAAGCCATCGTCGGACACCGCTCGTCACCATGACCATGCTTGTCAGCCGGCGTACCCTGCCGGCGCCGGAATAGCTCGGTTTGTCGACGGCCTGGGAGTACACGGACACCCGACCCTGAATGTCCCACCCGTGGCCCCTGGGCCCGGCTCCACCCTGCTGACGACACGCCAACCACCGGGTGGGCGGCAGTCTCTCCGCGTTCTTGCGGGTCCATCACTTTACCGACCTCGGTGCCCTATGTCCGCTGTGACCGGCATGACTCGCCAGGCGGCGTTCGTCTCCCTCCAAGATTCGGTAGGCATCGTCCCCAACGGCGACCCATGTGGCCGCCTGCACGCGTCAAGCCATCACCCGCCCCAACCTCCGTCGCCCATTGCCGTCCTTAGCCAGGGACGCCGAAGTCGTGACATGCAAGGCCGATGAGCACGTGCAGTGGCAGCGAGCCACGGGGCCTACCTGCTGCTGCGCACGGGAATGGTAACCGCCGGCCCGAGTGCGCCATTGGCGTCGATCCCCTGAACCTTGCCGCGCGCCGCTGCTGCGGGCAACGGCACCGGCTGGCCAAGGTAGGCGATGTACAGGGCGGCTTTGCCGTCCTGCGGCGACACGACGAAACCTATGGGGATGGTGCCGGCCTGGTCGGGCGCGACCGTCAACCGGCCGTGCCTCACGCCGAGCACCGGTTGGCCCACGTCGGACACGTTGACCGAAGGCGAGTCGGGCAGATAGCCGACGACGGCATTCGATGCGTTCTCGAGCACGGGCAGAAAGGTCGCCGTCCCCTCCGTCGCGCCTGCGACGTAGGTGAAGGCGAAGCCGCCGCCGGCCGCGGCGGTCGGTGTGACGGAGAGGGGAAAGGCGAGGTCTGACCCTGCAAGAGGCCGGATCACTACGTGGTCGGCTTGGGGAACGGAGCCTGGAGGCGGATCCAGTTCTCCCTGAAAGACGGCGCCCGCGGCAACGGCGGCGGGAAGGGTGAACAAAGGCGTCAGTGCCGAGGCCGGCTGCACCTCGATCTCTAGGTCGTATGACCCGGCCTTGGGGTTCACGTAGGTGATCGTCTGGCCCTGCGATCCTTGCGTGACGCCTCCACTGGTACCGAACTCGAAGGTCCCGCCCGCACCGCCGTCGGACAACGCGTACGGTATATAAGAGCCGGCCGGCGTCGACTGACCTTCGGCGTCCAGCGCCTCGACCTCGAGGCTGATCGGCTTGCCCGCCTCCGCCGGGGTCACGACCAACGGCCGCCCCGGTCCTAGCGCCTCGCCGTCGTGGAGGAGCGCGACCTCCGCGACGGGCTGCGGCGGCCCAATGGCGAGGGTACCGCTCTCCAGCAGCGAGGGCAGCGTCGGCGCCTGCGCCGGCCCCGGCGCTGGCACGAGGGCCACGTTGGCGGCGCCCAGGATCGGCGCCACGGTCGTGCCGTCCACCTGGGCCAGCGGCGACACGCCGACCTGGGGAAGCGGGCCGGCCGGGAGCGTGGCCTGCTGGGAGCGCACGCCGCTCCAGTCGAAGGCGCTGAGCCCCGGTGTCTGGACCGTCGCGCTCTTCGGCGTCGTGCGCACGTCGAGCGTGGCGAACCCGTCGCGCTCCGCGGCGATCGGCACCATCCTCCCAGGGCCGTGGAGCCGCGCCTCGATGGTGCCGTCCGCGAGGTTCACGATCCACGTCCCCATGCCCACGCCGACCGCCGCCGCCGCCCCTCCGGGCCGCACGGCAGGGGCGGACGCGAGCGCCTCGCCGCTGCCGAGGGTGATGCTCCAGACGGCTCGCCAGGCTCCGGACGCCTCGCGCCGCCAGCGCGTGATCGCTCCGCCGTTTCCCGGCGCCGGGTAGGTGAGGAGGCCCCCGCCGACGAGCGGCAGCACGCCGCCGTTGGCGCCGAAGGGAAGGAAGCCGGAGGCGGCCAGCGCGCCGGTGCGGGGATTGACCTCGACCACGTTGGTCCGGGACGCCGGCTGCGTCGCACTCCCGACCGGCAGGAGGGCCACGCCGCGCCCGGCCCCCGCCCCGATCGCAAGGCTGCCGTACAGGACGACGGACGGCTCGACCGTCCGTGCGCTCACGAGCTGCCCCGCCTCGTTCCAGACCGTGAGGAGATGAAGGGAAGCGAGGTCGGCACCGTAGCCGAACCCCTCGTTCGCGAGGAGAAAGCGCCCCGCGCCGACGAGCCTGACGGACGCCTGCCGGTCGATCGGCACCTGCACGAGATGATGATCCGACAGGCGTAGGATGTAGAGGCTAGCCGGCGCCAGGGTATACCAGGGCTCGGCCGGGCGAAGCGGCGCTATGCCCGTGAAGGCGGCGAACCGGCCACCATCGAACGTCACGATGGACCCGACCGCGCGGAGCGTCGGTCCCTGCCAAAGTACCTGGCCGCCCGGGGCCGCCTCCTGCACGGCGACCCGGTCGGACACGCCGAGCGACGCTGCGTACAGGGCGTCCCCCGCCGACGTGTACGCGACCGAGCTGCCGCTCCCAACCGCCCGCCAGAAGGCCCTCGTGCACCCCGTCACGAGCGCGAGGCGCACCGTGGGCGCCTTCGCCGGGGACGCCGCGGCGGCCGCCGGCGCCACCGCACTGCCAAGCAAGGCGAGAGCGATCGGTGCCGCCGGGGCGGCGCGCCAGCGGTTGGACGACCTCACGACGACGTCCCCGCGCGAGACATGCGCAAGACGTCGACATGGCCTCTGGTGGCCACCAGGGCTACCGCGCCGCCACTGCAGGCGAGCGCGATGGGGCCACCGCCCAAGACCGGCGGTCTCAGCCACTGAGACGTCGCGAACGTCGGCGCGCTCAGGACGAGAAGCCCTCGGGGCGCGATCGCCAGGGCCTCGAGGCCTTGGTCCGCCCTCGCGATGGTGCCCGTCACGCCGGCCGACGCGGCGCCGAACGGCATCTGGGCGAAGCCCGGCCGCACGATCTTGGACCCCTCCTGCCACAGGCCCAGGACCTCCACCTCCTGCACCGTCCGGCTGCCGACCAGCACCACGCCCGACGGACCGGACGGGAGGTAGAGGATGTCGCCGAGCTCGTCGGCGATCCGGCCTCTCGACTGGACAGAGCCTGTCTGGCTGTCGAGTGCGAAGAGATCCTCGCCGTCCTGCTCGCCCACGTACACGCGGGTGTCTCCGCGGAACACGACCGGTCCCGGCGCTCCCGGCACGTAGCCACTGGCCTTTACGCGACCCGTCGACAGGTCGAACACCCACACCGCGCCGGCCGTCTCGCTGGACGCGGCGGCGAGATGTCCATCGGGCGACGCGGCCAGACCCGAGAACACGCCCGGGCCCACGGTGACCGTCCGGGTGACGGCTCCTGTTGCCGCGTCGACCTCCGCCACGGTTCCGGCCCCGGCGTCCGCCACGAGAATCTCCTGCCCGGCGGCCCCCGGCACCGCGGCGAGGAGACCAGCACCCGAGCCGGTGTCCACCCGCGTCGCGCGTGACTCGCCCGTGGGGACGACCGTCACGTAGCCCGTGTGCGCGCACGGTCCTGGCCCGGGCGCGCACGCGCCGTACGACACGGCCACCGCCCGACCGCTAGCGTCGAAGATCACGTGGGTCGGCGCAGCCGGCAGCGGCACGCTTCCCGCCACCCGCCCGGAGGGCATTTTGAGCCAGACAAGACGGCTCGGATTCCGTGCGACTGCTGCGCCCCAGGCCCCGTCGGGCGCGACCGCGACCGCCTCGACATGGCGGATCTCGAGCTTGGCCGTCACGGACCATGTGCCGCCGGACCCAGCCGCTCTCGTGGCCGGCGCGACACCAGCCAAGATGGCCAGGGAGCAGAGCGCGAGAGCGGCCACATTGACCCCCGTGCGACCCCGCCCGGGCGGGGCACCGGTGAGCGTCACAAACGCCACTCCTCCCTGCCACGACCGTTCGTGGAGCGGGCGGCGGATCCGTCGGTCCTTGCCACGATAACCGGGTTGACAGCGTCTGGGGCCGGCGCGCTTCACCGCCGAAGCCCGCCGTAGGCGTGCGTTCAGGAAGGAGACGCGAGCCAGGCCACACCCATGGACATCGCAACGCGTCAGGGTCTGGATCCGACTCCCTCGGGAGGCCGAGCAAGAAGCATAGGCGGAAAGTCCCCCCTGTCCGGCCCGAATGGAGATGGTCTAGACCGCCGCGCAAAGCCGTTTCGTGAGTGCTCATTGTCGTTCACATCACCGCTCATGGCCTACGACCGCCCTCCACGGGCTCGCCCCCCGGACCGGTGGCGGCCCTGCCGTCGTGAAGCAGGCCGTGTCGCACGCCATCGCCATGGGCGTCAAGCCAAGCCAGATCCCGCTCGCCATGGCCAGCTACGGCTACGACTTGCCCCAGGGCTCGACCAACGCTCACACCGTCAGCTACGCCCAGATCTCGAAGATGAACGTCAAGCCGATCCGGGACGCCGCGAGCGGCGAGCACCACTTCACCGACACGAAGAACGGCACCAGCCATCAGGTGTGGTTCGAGGGGACGCGCTCCAGGGCCGAGAAGGTCTGTCTCGCCAAGGCCCAGAAGCTGTCGGGTTTCGCCGTCTGGCGGCTGGGCTACGACAACACCAAGTGGTGGAGCGCTCTCAGCAAGCGGGTCGGCAACAGCGTGCCCAAGGCGGGCACCGTCCAGGGCCGGCCGATGGCGGGGGCTCGGTGGGCACGGGTACGGCGACTGGGCGACCGACACGCGCCGGCACGTGATCAGGCCTTCCCACAGCGACGCGCAACCCGCCGTATTCGGCGGGTCGTCTTGTGGTTGACGTAGCAGGCCTCGCGGCCGCCTCCCTCGCGGCGGCCGCCGTCCGGCGCCCACCTGCCCTCACTCCTGCCGGGCTTTGACGTCGGCCTCTCTTTCCGGCCCGCGGCGCTCCCCGCGATGCTCAGTGACGCCACCATCCGGACAGGCTGAGCATCCGCCTGTCCCAGGCGCCCAACCGGAGCACGCAAGGGCTGCGCTCCGCGCAGTCTGCCCCCGGGTACCGTGCGCCGTCTCCACCCACCACAGCCGGTCGCCGTGCACCAGGAAGGACCGCGCCGTCCCGCTGTCACGCAGCGCGCACTCAAGGGTGGGCTGCGCTCAGGGCGTTGGGTTGGGAGCCGAAGGGTCGTCCCAGGGCGCCCTGCCGGGCACGGCGCCGTTCGGAAGGATGTCGAACCCATCGGGGATGTTGAGGAAGCCCGCGGCCGATCCGGGTACGCCGGTGTGTCCGTACTGCCAGACGATGCGGTCCGTGTGGGGATCGATCACGATCACCCGGTCGTTGTAGTCGTCATTCAGCATCACGTCGCCGTTCGGGAGCTGAACGGCGAGCGACGGCTGGTCGAGACGCCCCGGTCCGGAGGTCACGTCGTAGCGCCAGATCACGTGCCCCGCAGGGCTCACGATCAGCACCTGGCCCGGGTTTGTGTAGTCGGCGACGATGATGTTCCCTGAGGGCGTGAAGTTGGCGTCCGACGGGTAGTCGATGCCGGGGAACGCGACCGTGTACACCATCTTCCCCTGGGAGTTCAGCAGGATGGCGTCATGGCCGTTGATCTGTGTCACGAGCATACCGCCGTGCGGTCCAGGGAAGTCCCCGTTTGGCGCCCCATATGTCGTCGGGGGATGGACCACCTGCACCCCGGTCTGGCCGTACATGCGAAGGATCCTCCGGCTCTTCAGACCGATGAACAGGATGCGCTGGTTGCGGATGTCCGCCACGGTGACCACGCCTGCGCGCGGGTAGAAGAAGGCGTCGTCCGGATAGTTGAGGTCGCCCGTGCCGGCCCCTTCCGTGCCCGCCTGGCCATACTCCCAAACGACCCGGCGCGTGGCGAAGTCGATGATGGCGATGGTGCCCTCGTCCTCCTCGTTCGTGATGATGCCGCCGAAGCCGGGCGTGAAGAACGCGTCGTCCGGGCGCGCGAACGGCAGGTTCGCGCTCTGGCCCGGCGCCGGAAACTGCCACAGCACCTGCTTTTGCGGGTTGACCAGAAGGATGCGGTTGTTGAACGAGTCGGCGATGAGCACGTCGCCAGGCAGGATGCTGGAGCGCGCACCACGCCACGGAGCGGGCAGCGCGGCATGGTGGCGGCGCGCCTTGGGCGCGGTACTCTTCGGCGCGCTCGACGCACGCAGCCAGGCGATGCGCGGCCCGTAGGCCACGATCGCCGCTAGGGCGGCCACCGTGCCAAGCACGGCGACGAGGCGGCCGGAGCGGACGCGGACGGTACGCGGCAAGGAACGACCTCCTCCGGCTTGTCGTTACTCGATTCGCGTTGCCCGCGTGGCCACCTCCGCGCCTCGGCGCCGGACGGGCACGTCACGCCAAGGCGCCGCCCACGCCCGGGCGCCAATCCGCAGCACGTCCCAACAGGCGCCTCGCCGAAGATGGCGTTGGCCAGGACCGCGCCCAACGCGCGCCCGCCACCTGCCGCTCGCGTAGGCAGGCGGCTTAAGGCGCTGGAGGCCCCGCAATACGGCGCCCACAGCGGACACCACGGGGTTGAGATGGGCCCCGGACACCGGGCCGACCACAAGCAGGAGGGCGAGCGGCGCGCCACGGCGTTCTCGGGCAGCTCAGGCGCGCCTGGCGAAAGCCGCTGGGCGGCGATGCCAGAGGCCACGCGCCGCCGACCGCCTCGGCCGGTAGTCGGCGCCCAAGTCCGTCGGCTACCGCGGGCAGCGCGGCCCCTCGCCGCCAACAGGGCGCGGGCCCGAGCGCCGGCTATGACGATCCCTCCCGCGCCGTCTATAGTGTCGACAGGAGTGTGGCCTATGGATCGGTCAGCGTTCATGCGACTGGGCCCGGTCCGTCCCCACGGCAGCCACGCCAACGCAGGCGACGGCGAGAGCGCCAGCCCGTCCCTTGGGCGCGCTCCCTCGAGCAAGCCGACGCGGTCGAGCGCGCCCGCGTGCCCGGCGCCCTCACCCACCCCGCGCACCTGCGCCTGGTGTCGCTCGTCGCCGCCCCAAGTGCGGTGTGCTCCTGCGCTCTCGAGGCCCCGCTCGGCCGGGGCCGGCCCACCGTCTCCCCCACGCGGGCGTGCTCACGCGCGCCGGCCCGCTCGTGGCGGAGCGGCGGGGGCGCTGGTTCTCGTGGCGCGTGAACGAGGCGCGCCTCGCCCAGCTACGAGCCCTCCTCGGCGGCGACTGCCGAACCTAGCGCCGTGACCGCTCTGCGGTCGAGCGGGCAACACTGACCGGGGGCGGCGCCCGCTACCTCCCCACGCTCCACGGACCTACGCTCGATGCAAGGGGGCCCACTTGTGCGCGACGTCCTGTGGCCGCAGCTCGACGAGGCGGAACGTCGCCTCCTGCCCGACCTCGAGCCCTGGCTCGCCTTGGCCGACCTTGCCGCGCGCCTCGCCGTGCTGTGGCCCGAGGACGCGGGCGAGAGTGAGGTCGTGGTCGACCGGGACGCCAGCGTCGTGGGGGCGCACATCGCCGCCCGGCGCGTCCATGTGGGCGAGGGCTGCCACATCGAGCCAGGCGCGGTCCTGGTGGGCGAGGACATCGTTCTCATGCCCGGCGCGACGATCCGCGCCCACGCCTACGTGCGCGGCCCGGCCTACCTCGGCCCCGGTGCCCTCGTCGGCCACGCGAGCGAGGTCAAGAACGCGATCCTCCTCGCGGGCGCGAAGGCGCCGCACTTCAACTACGTGGGAGACTCCATCCTCGGTCCGGGGGTCAACCTCGGGGCCGGCACCAAGCTGAGCAACTTCCGCCTGGACGGGCGCGAGGTCAAGATCACGTGGGAGGGTGTGCGGCGGCGCAGCGGCACGCGCAAGCTGGGCGCCCTCCTCGGCGAGGGCGTCCAGGTCGGCTGCAACGCCGTGCTCAATCCCGGCACCATCCTCGGCCCGGGCTGCCACGTGGCGCCCTGCGCGGCCGTGGGCGGCACGCACCTGGAGGCGGGCATCCTGCCGGCTGGCGGCGCGCGCCCCTTGCCGTCCACGCCCTAGCAGCTAGCCGCCCGCGCGCATGCGCCGCAGCTCGGGCAACAGGTGCTCGTTCAGGACACGAATGTAGGTGCCCTTCATGCCGAGGGAGCGCGAGTCGATGACGCCCGCGCTCTCAAACTTGCGCAGCGCGTTCACGATCACCGACCGGGTGATGCCAATGCGGTCCGCGATGCGGCTGGCCACGAGCAGCCCCTCGCTGCCGTCAAGCTCCTGCATGATGTTCTGCACGGCCTCGAGCTCCGAGAACGAGAGGCTGCCGATGGCAACCTGCACGGCGGCCTTGTCGCGCGCCTCCGCCTCGATCTCCAGGGTCTTGCTGCGCAGGATCTCCATGCCGACGACCGTCGCGCCGAACTCGGCCAGGACCACGTCCTCGTCTCCGAACGGCGGCGTGCGGCGCCACAGCAGGAGCGTGCCGAGGCGCTGGCCGCCGCCGATCACCGGGATGAGCGTGAAGATGCTCTGGGCGCACGCCTCGCACGCCCGCGTGTCGTCAAACATGCAGCGCCCCGCCGGCGCCCGCTCGTTCACGCGCTCCTCGGTGCTCTCGAGCAGCCTGCGCGTCGTGACCTCGCCCACCTCGCCACGGGTGACCACGCCGTCGGGACCGAACAGGCAGTCGGAGCCGTCGACCACGCGGTGGCCGAGAATCTTGCCGCTGCGCCCGATGACGAACACGCTGGCGCCCACCGCCTCGCCGAGCACGGACGCCATCTCCTCGAAATCCACCGGCCGCGCGCCGCTGTGCTGGAGCAGGCGGTTGATCATGCGTGCACGCTCGGTCAGCGTCAGGGTCAACACCACGGAACCTCCTCTCGCGCCGCGGCCCCCGCCGCCGGCGCCGGCCGCCGTCCACGCGACGTCGGCCTGGGCGTTCTACAGTCTACAGGATGAACCGTGACAGGTCTCGGTCCTCGACCAGTGCCGCGACCTCCGCCTCAACATAGGCATCGTCCACGGTCACCTCGCCGCCCTCCTCCGGCGCGGCGAACGACGCCGACTCCAGCACCCGCTCAAGCAGCGTGTGGAGGCGGCGCGCGCCGATGTCCTCGAGCCGCTCGTTGAGAAGCTCCGCGAAGCGCGCCATCGCGCGCACGCCGTCGGGAGCGAACGTGAGCCTCACCCCGTCCACGGCGAGGAGGGCGGCGTACTGGCGGGTCAGGGCGTGCTCGGGCTCGGTGAGGATGCGCTCGAACTCGGCGGCCCGAAGCGACTCGAGCTCGACGCGCAGGGGAAACCGCCCCTGCAGCTCCGGGATGAGGTCGGACGGCCGCACGGCGCTGAACGCGCCGGCGCCGATGAACAGGACGTGGTCGGTGCGCACCGGGCCGAAGCGGGTGGCCACCGTCGTGCCCTCGACGATCGGCAGAAGGTCGCGCTGGACGCCCTCCCGCGACACGTCGGCGACCTGCGCCGCGCCCCGCGGACGCGCCACCTTGTCAAGCTCGTCCAGGAATACGATACCCTCATCCTCAGCCCGCCGCACGGCCTCGCGCGCGATGGCCTCCTGGTCGAGGCGCTTCTCCGTCTCCTCCTGCACGAGCAGCGGCCGCGCCTCGGCGACGCGCAGGCGACGCCTGTCCCGCCGGCGCGGCATGAGGCCCTGGAGCATCTCGCCCAGCGGCTCGCCCTGCCCCACCGCGCCCGCAAGCGGCAACCCGGGCGGGCGCACCTCGACGTCCACGTCGATGGGCCACTCCTCGAGCTCCCCGGCGCGGAGCCGGCGCAGGTAGTCGGCGCGCCGCCCGCTCTCGGGGATGGGGGACGGCTGCGTCTCCTCGCTGGAGGGGAACAGGAAGCCGAGCGGGCCACCTCCCTCGCGCGGCGGCGGCGGGGGGTTGACGATGAGGTTCACGATGCGCGCCTCGACCGCCTCCATCACCTCACCGTGGATCGCCTGGGCGCGTTCGGCCCGCACCAGCTGATGGGCTGTCTCCGCCAGGTCGCGCACGATGCTCTCCACGTCGCGCCCCACGTATCCCACCTCCGTGAAGCGCGTGGCCTCCACCTTCACGAACGGGGCCGCGACCAGGCGCGCGAGCCGGCGCGCGATCTCGGTCTTGCCCACACCGGTCGGGCCCATCATGAGGATGTTCTTCGGCGTCACCTCCTCCGCCATCGCCCGCTCCAGGCGCCGCCGCCTCAGCCGACTGCGCAGGGCGACGGCCACGGCCCGCTTGGCATCGCCCTGTCCGACGATGTGGCGATCGAGCTCGGCCACGATGCGCCGCGGCGTGAGCGCGCCCTCCCGCTCCCAAAGGCCACCGGTGCCCGCCGCCGTCACGACGCGCCCGCCCCCGCGGTCGCCTGCGCGATGGTCAGCACTTCGATGTGGTCGTTCGTGTACACGCAGATCTCGGAGGCGACGGCCATCGCCGCCCGCGCCACCGCCTCGGCGTCGAGCGACGAATGGCGTAGGAGGGCACGCGCGGCCGCGAGCGCATAGGGGCCGCCGCTGCCGATGGCAAGCACCCCGTCGTCCGGCGTCACCACCTCGCCGGTGCCCGCGATGAGCAGGAGCTGGCTTGCGTCGCCAACGAGCAGCATGGCCTCCAGGCGGCGCAGCTGCCGGTCCGAGCGCCAGTCCCTGGCAAGCTCCACCGCGGCTCGCTCCAGGTCCCCGTGGCGCGACTCCAGGCGTGCCTCGTACGCCTCGAACAGGGTGAAGGCGTCCGCCACGCCGCCCGCGAAGCCCGCGAGCACGCGGCCGTGGTAGATCGCGCGCACCTTGCGCGCGCCATGCTTGAGCACGGTGCCGCCTCCCTGCGTGACCTGCCCGTCGCCCGCCATCGCCAGGACACCTTCGCGCAAGACGCCGAGCACGGTGGTGGCGTGAAGCGCGCTATTCCCGCCCAAGTCCGCCACCCCCGGCCGCCGGTCGGCGCGCTCCCCTGGGGTGCGCCTCGGCGTGGACCTCCTTGAGGCGCGCGCGCGACACGTGCGTGTAGATCTGCGTCGTGGACAGGCTGGCATGGCCCAAGAGCTCCTGCACCGCCCGCAGGTCCGCCCCGCCTTCCAGCAGGTGCGTGGCGAACGCGTGGCGGAGCGTGTGGGGACCGATCTTGGCGCTGTCGCGCCCAAGCCAGAGGACGACGCGTCGGCGCATGCCGCGAGCGCCCAGCGGGCTGCCGAACCGGTTCAGGAACACGTGGCGCCCGGCCCGCTCCCCCCGGCCGCCGTGCAACAGCTCCGGACGGCCGACCGCGAGGTAGCGCGCGAGGGCCCGCGCCGCCGCGCCACCGATGGGCACGATACGCTCGCGCTGCCCCTTGCCCATGACGCGCACCTCCCGCCGCTCGACATCGAGGGCGTCGAGTGTGAGCCCCGCCGCCTCGGACACGCGTAGGCCGGAGCCGTAGAGGATCTCGAGCAGAGCGCGGTCCCGCAGGCCCAGCGCCGACTCGGCCGGCGGCCGTTCCATGCCCGCCGCGGCCTCGCGCACCGACAGCACCGTCGGCAGCCGCCGACCAATCTTGGGTGCTCGCAGGGCCGCCGTCGGATCGGCCGCCACCCGACCCGTGAGCCTGAGGAAGCGGAAGAACGTGCGCATGGCCGACAGGGCCCGCGCCTGCGTCCGCCGGCTCACGCCGTCCTCCAGGCGGTGGGCGAGATGGGCGCGCAGGTGGCGGATCTCCACGCCGGACCAGGCCAGCCCGTCCGGAAGGTCCGCCTCCAGCCTCCCCAGGTCGCCCAGGTAGGCCACGCGCGTGCGCTCGCCACGCCCCCGCACGCGAAGCTCCTCGGCAAACGCCACGAGCGCCTCCGCACGGGCTGCATCCGGCGTTCGCGCCGCGCCCGGGCCTTGGGCCGGAGCCGCCCGGGCGGCCGAGTCCTTCATGGTCAGAATTCTAGCACAACCGGCGCATCGCCCGCCCCAAGCGCCATGCGATAGCGTTCGATCGAGGCGAGCGCCCGGGCCGCCTGCGCCGCCTTGCGCTCCTGGCGGCCGCGCACGCGGCCGTCGGGCGGCGGCAGGAGCCCGAAGTTCGCGTTCATGGGCTGGAAGTCATCGGGGCTGGCCGCCCCGAGATAGTGGACCAGGGCGCCGAGCATGGTGGTGCGCGGCGGCGGGAGCGGCGCCAGCCCGATCAGCCTGCGGGCAACCTGAAGGCCCGTGTAGAGGCCGAGGGCGGCGCTCTCCATGTAGCCCTCCACGCCCGCCATCTGGCCGGTCACGTACACCCCGTCCGACCCCTTGAGCGCGGTGTCCGGGCCGAGCACGCGCGGGGCGCAGACGAAGGCGTTCTTGTGCATCACGCCGTAGCGGGCGAACTCCGCCTCGGCCAGGGCCGGCACGATGCGTAGCACGCGCTTTTGCTCGCGCCAGCGAAGGCCGGTCTGGAAGCCGACCAGGTTGAGGAGGTCGCCGGCCGCGTTGTCCCTGCGCAGCTGCACGACGGCGTAGGGCAGCTTCCCGGTCGCCGGCTCTCGCAGCCCCACCGGCCGCATCGGGCCGTAGCGGAGCGTGTCGCGCCCGCGCTGGGCGATGACCTCGACCGGCAGGCAGCCCTCGAAGTACGCGCCCTCCTCGAAGCCACGCAGCACCGTGCGCTCGGCGGAGGCCAGCTCCTGCCACAGCCGATCGTACGTCGCTTCGTCGACGGGGCAGTTGACGTAGTCTTCCGGGTCGCCGCGGCCGTAGCGGCTGGCGCAGTACGCCCGCGACATGTCGACCGTCTCGCGCACCACGATGGGCGAGGCGGCGTCGTAGAAGGAGAGAAACGCGCCGACGCGCGCCTCGAGCCAGGACGCCAACGCCTCGCCAGGAAGCGGGCCGGTGGCGAGGATCGTCACGGGCGACGGGGGCTCCGTGGTCTCGGCGCGAATGATGCGAACCCCCGGCTCGGCCTCCACGCGTGCGGTCACGGCCGCGGCAAAGCGCTCGCGGTCGACGGCCAGGGCGCTCCCGGCCGGCACGGCGTTCGCCGCCGCGACCTCGAGCACGACCGAGCCGAGGGCCCGCATCTCGGCCTTGAGCACGCCCGCCGCGCTCGCCGTCGTGTCACCGCCGAACGAGTTGGAGCAGACCACCTCGCACAGGTCGCCGCCCTGGTGCGCCGGGCTCTTCACGGCCGGCCGCATCTCCCACAGGTCGACGGCCACCCCCGCCCTTGCCAGGGCCACGGCCGCCTCGACCCCGGCGAAGCCGCCCCCGACGACGGCGACCCTCATGCACCGCGGTCGCGCTCGGCGCGCGCGCCCTCCACCTCGCCCGCGGGCTCCTCGTGGCCGCACTCCTCGCGCACGCAGCGCCAGACGTCCTCGCCCCGCTGGCGGCGCACCGTCAGGAACGCGCCGCACACCGGACAGTCCTTGCCCGCGGGGCGGTTCCACGTCGTGAAGGTACAGGCCGGGTAGCCACTGCAGCCGTAGAAGGTGCGTCCGCGCCGGCTGCGTCGGGCCACGACGTCCTTGCCGCACAGTGGGCAGCGGGCGCCGGTCGCCTCCTGGTAGGGAAGGGAGCCGCGGCACTCCGGAAAGCCCGTGCAGGCGAGGAAGCGGCCGTAGCGCCCGTACTTGACGGCCATCGGCCGGCCGCACTCGGGGCAAGGCACATCGGTCACCTCCTCGGGCAGCTCGACGTGGCCGATCGCTTGGTCCGCCCGGTTGACGTCCGCGTGGAACCCCTCGTAGAACTCGCCAAGCAGGCGCTCCGGCACCTCGGCGCCGCCCTCGACGCGGTCGAGCGCGCTCTCCATCTCGGCCGTGAACTCCGGATCGACGATGTTCGGGAAGTGCTCGCGCAGCATCGCGTCGACCAGTCGCCCGACCTCGGTGGGTGTCAGGCGGCGCTCCCGTCGCGCGACGTAGCCTCGGCCCTCGAGCGTCTCGATGATCGTCGCGTACGTACTCGGACGGCCGATGCCGAGCTCCTCGAGCGTCTTCACCAGCGCTGCCTCGCTGTAGCGCGACGGTGGCTGGGTGGTGTGCTCGCTCGCCTGCGCGTCCTCGACGGAGGCCGCCTCGCCCTCGCGCAGGGGCGGAAGGGCACGCCCCTCCGCGTCGCCGCCGCCCTCCTCCGTGCTCTCCTCATAGAGAGCCAGGAAGCCCGGGAACACGACCTGGGACGCCGTCGCCCGAAGGCGCAGCCCGCCGCCGCCCGCGATGGTCACCGACCGAACGGCGTAGCGCGCGTCCGCCATCTGACTCGCCACAAACCGCTCCCAGATCAGGCGGTAGAGGCGCAGGGCGTCCGGCTTGAGCACGCCCTTGAGGCTCTCGGGCCTGCGCCGCACCGACGTCGGCCGGATTGCCTCGTGCGCTCCCTGGCTCTGCGGCGCCTCCTTGGTCTTGCGCTGGCCGGCCTCCGCCATCTCGTCGCCCCAGGTCTCGCGCACGAAGGCCAGAGCCTCCTGACGCGCAGGCTCGGCCACGCGCGAGGAGTCCGTCCGGATGTAGGTCACGAGACCCACCCGGCCCTCGCCGGGCACGTCCTCCCCCTCGTACAGCTGTTGCACCACGGACATCGTGCGCCGCACGGAGAACCCCAGGCGCCGGCCCGCCTCCTGCTGCAGGGTGCTCGTTGTGAACGGCGCGGCCGGTCGACGGCGCCGCTCGCGCTCGCGCACCTCGGCCACACGCAGGTCGGCCTGGCGCAAGCGCTCTGCCAGGGCCTCCGCCTCGGCCCGGTCGTCCAGCTCGGTGGCGCCGCCGTCGCCGCTCGCGACGTACTCCGCCCGCAGCTGCCCGCCCTGAACGCGAAGGTCCGCCGCGACCGTGTAGTAGGCGCGCGGCACGAACGCCTCGATCTCCTCTTCGCGCCCGACCACGAGCCGGAGTGCCGCCGACTGCACGCGTCCCGCGCTCAGGCCGCGTCGCACCTTGCGCCACAGGAGGGGCGACAGCTCGTAGCCGACCAGGCGATCGAGGATGCGGCGTGCCTTCTGTGCCTCCACCAGGTCCACGTCGATCGGACGGGGATCCTTGAGAGCGGTGGCCACCGCATCCGGCGTCACCTCATGAAAGACGATGCGCACCGGCCTGTCCTCGGGGATCCCCAGCACCTGGGCCAGGTGCCAGGAGATCGCCTCTCCCTCGCGGTCGGGATCGGTCGCGAGGTAGACGCGGCTCGCCTTCTTCGCCGACTCGCGCAGCTCCTTGAGCGTGTTGCCCTTGCCGCGAATCGTGATGTACTTGGGCGCGAAGCCGTTGGCCACGTCGACGCCAAGCTGGCTCTTGGGCAGGTCGCGCAGATGGCCCTTCGACGCCCGCACAGTGTAGCGCCGGCCGAGAAAGCGCTCGAGCGTTCGCGCCTTCGCCGGGGACTCGACGATGATGAGGGGCCTTGCCACCCCTGAACTCCCCCCGCCTTCCGCATTCAGCCACCCATTCTAGCAAAGGCCCGCAAGCACCCCAACGGGAAGCCCGCCGGGTGGTCTTGCCATCGCAACCAAAACTTGCGCCAACCGGAGAAATCCGGAGCAAGTTGTCACGTGCGCACGCTCCTGCGCGGCATCGGCCCTGGGTCTCGCGTGACGGGCGTCGAGATTTGTCTGTAGACTGACACCCAACGATGGTGTTGTAGGTTGCTGGTTCGCGTTGCCGATTGCCCCTCTCCCCGTTCGGTGGCTCCCGCCACCCACGTGTCGCTCGAGTGGAGGATGTTCTTTGCCCGCAAAGGCCTGGACCACCGCCCGCGCTGCCCTTGCCGGTATCGTCCTCTCTACCGCCGTCTCCAGTGTCGCCGCGGCCGCCTCCACCTACACGGTGCGGCCCGGCGACACTTTGTTTGCCATCGCGCAGCGCTTCCATACCACGGTGGGGGCCCTTGAGAGCGCGAACGGCATCGGCGCGAACGGGCTCATCCGCATCGGCCAGGTACTGCGCCTGCCCGACGGCGGCGGCGCTGGCGGAGAGGCCGCGGCGAGCACGTACGTCGTGCGCCCGGGCGACACCCTGTCGGCCATCGCTATCCGCTTGGGGGTGGCCCTGCCCGCCCTCGAGGCGGCCAACGGCCTTGACGCGACCTCCGTCCTCCAAATCGGCGAGCGGCTCACCGTGCCGGGCGCCGCGCCCGCCGCCACGTCCGCTGCGGTGCCAGCCGTCTTCTACCGAGTTCGCCCGGGCGACACGCTGTCGGCCATCGCCGGCCGTTTCGGTGTGCCGCTCTCGCAACTGTACTCCCTGAACGGCCTCGGGCCGAGCTCCGTCCTGCAGATCGGTGAGCGCCTGCGCATCCGCGCAGTCTCGGCGCCCATCCATGACGGCGCCGCCCGTCGCGCGTCGAGCCTCGTGGGCGGCAGCTACCGGGTGCAGGCCGGGGACACCCTCTCGGGCATCGCGGCGCACTACGGCGTCTCCCTCGCGACGCTCATGCAGCTCAATCCCGGGATCAACGCCGCCGACCTCCAGATCGGCGCCGTCCTCCAGCTGCCGGGCCACACGATCGCCGCGGCCGTCCAGACGGCCGTGATGAGCGTGGCGGCCAGCTTCGGCGAGCGCTTGGCTGCCGAGGTCCAGCGCTACCTCGGCGTCCCCTACGTGTTCGGCGGCGCGAGCCCGAGCGGCTTCGACTGCTCCGGCCTCGTGCAGTACGCGTTCGGCCAGCTGGGCGTGAGCGTGCCGCGCGACGCGACCGATCAGTTCTACGCCGGGCACCCCGTCGCTCGCGCCGACCTGCAGCCCGGGGACGTGGTGTTCTTCGACACCACGGGCGGCATCTCGCACGACGGCATCTACATCGGCAATGGGGAGTTCGTCGACGCGCCGGCGCCTGGCCAGTTCGTCGAGGTGGACAACCTCTACAACCCTTACTGGGAAGCGACCTACGTAGGCGCTCGCGCCCTCGGCCCGATGGGCTAGAAGCGCATCGCACTGCCCGCCATCGCGGCCGCCGGCTACGGCGGCCGCCGGCATCCTGCGGTCACGCGGGCGCCCGGCTGCTCGTGGGCGCCTGGCCGCCCAGGAAGCTAACGCGGTGGATCGGCGATGGCCCGAGGCGTCTAAGCCGCGCCAGGTGGTCGGGCGTCGCGTAGCCCTTGTGCCGGTCGAAGCCGTACCCGGGGTAGATCCCATGCCAACGCGCCATCTCCCGGTCGCGCGCCGTCTTCGCCAGGACTGCCGCGGCCATGATGGACGCCGACATGCGGTCGCCGTCGACGACCGCCAGCCCAGCCACCGCTCCGGGTGTGGGCGCCTCGAGCCCATCCACGAGGGCCGCGTCGAGCGGCCGCCCGAGCCCCTCGAGCGCACGCACCATGCCATGGCGGACCGCCCAGCCGATGCCCGCCGCGTCGATTGCGCGTGGCCCGATCCGCCAGAGCGACCAGGCCACCGCGTGGGCTCGCACCCACCGCGCCAGGCGCTCCCGCTCCTCCGCCCCAAGCGCCTTGGAATCGGCCAGGGCGCCGGCGCCGCCGAGGGCCGGCGGCAGGATGACCGCCCCGACCAGAAGGGGGCCGGCGAGCGGCCCGCGGCCTGCCTCGTCGACCCCGGCCACGACCGGTCCGTACCGGACGCGTGCACGTGCCTCCAAGACCTGCACCAGGTGGTCGTCACCGCTCGGCCTCACGCGCCCTCCGCCGCCCGCGGCGTCTGGAGCGTTAGGCGACCGAGGCGGCCGTCGCGGAACAGCGCGAGAACCTGCGCCGCGGCGCGGCGGCTGTCGGGCCGACCACCGGACGCGATGGCGCCCACGGCCCGTGCGCTCGCCTCGAGCGCCGACGTAACGTCGTCTCCCGCCTCGACGCCGGGGAAGCGC